>DATEKY010000293.1:0-45742 GCA_035277225.1 Xanthobacteraceae bacterium | reverse complement strand
GTGATCATCATCTTGGCGATGGCTGACGCACTCGACATGTCAGCCGGTGAATGGCGCACCTCGACATGAAACTCCGCGATCATCCTGGCGCGCGTTTCGACGATGTCTTCCGGGCGGCCGAAGCCGTTAAGCACGATCGCCGATCCCGCGGCCGCCAAGGCACGAGCGATGCCGAGCCCGATCCCGCTGGTCGATCCGGTGACGAGCGAGACCTTCCCATCGAGCGACGGCGTCGCCGTGATCGCGGTAAGCGGCGCATGCATGTTCATGACGTGATCCTTGTTATTGACCTGTCACGAGCATGCGTGCCGGCCGAGCCGGCGTGAAATACCGGCTGGCTATCGAATCAAGAGCGAAGCGGCATTTCCGTTGGCGCTAGCGCCGCCGCATCGTTGGGCTCCCAACGGCTCAAGGCGAGCCGCATTCACAGGAGACGACAATGCCGACGACCAAGACGCGCGGCCTCGCCGCGATTGCCTTCATCGCTGTCACCGCGTTCGCAGGTGCGGCGCAGGCCGGCGAGTGCCCGGCCGGGCAGTTCAAGCCGAATGCGCGCGAGGCGGTGAACCACGCTGCGCAGGGCGTGACCGATACGACGCTCGGCGCTATCGACCTCGGCAAGGAGCAGGCGAAGATCACCGGCCGCGAGCTGCGTCTGCGCAAGATGGTGATCCAGGCCGGCGGCGTGGTGCCGTGGCACAGCCACGACGACCGCCCGGCTGTGATCTACGTCGCGGAAGGCGAGATCGTCGAATACGCCAGCAACTGCGCCGCGCCAATCGTGCACAAGGCCGGCGAGACCCGCAAAGAGACCAACGGCACGTCGCACTGGTGGAAGAACCACACCAACGCCCAGGTGATCCTTTTCATCGGCGATTTGCGCCGTGATCCGGACGATCACAACATGTGAGCGGCACCTGCGGCAGGACGCCTCGGGGCCCCCGGGGCGTCCCGTGCTTTTCGGCTCCCTGCCATGCACGCTAGGATCATAGCGCACCGCTATCGCGAGAACCGCTAGAGTGCCGGCACGGAACGGGCGGCGGAGACCGGAATGCCCACGGCGAGTGTCAGGGACGACCTACGGCAGGCCTTCGAGGACGCGCGCACGCTCGACGGCTCAATGTCGGAACGGCTCGATACATTCGCCTCGGCCGTCGCGCGGAACCATCCGAACTCCAAGGCCATCGTGGACCGGCTCGTCGCGCGGCTGCGCGCGCATAGCGCCGGCGAGTCGGCCCCGAATGTCGGCGACGAGATGCCGCCGTTCATGCTCCCGGACGACAGCGGCCGCACGGTTGCGCTGAGCGATCTGCTGGCGCACGGCCCCGCCGTCGTCACGTTCCATCGCGGACACTGGTGTCCCTATTGCCGTATCAGCATCAACACGGTGGCGCGGGCACAGTCGCGGATCGCGGCGCTCGGCGCCCGCATGGTGGCGATCGTTCCGGATCGGCAGCAATTCGCCGAAGAGATGAAGGTCGACTCGGGTGTGAGCTTTCCGATCCTTACCGACATGGACAACGGCTACGCCATGTCGCTCAACCTCGCGATCTGGGTCGGCGACGAGATGGAAGAGTACATGCGCTCGATCGGGCGCATGCTGCCGCAGTACCAGGGCAACGAGAGCTGGACGCTGCCGATCCCGGCAACCTTCGTAGTGGGACGGGATCGCCGCATCACGGCGCGCTTCGTCGATCCGGATTATCGCAAGCGCATGGCAGTCGAGGACCTGATCGAGGCGTTGAAGCGATCAGGCTGACTTCGCCGGCCATTTCGCCGCGCGAAGCAATTTCATAAAGGTGGCCGCAACCGGGCTCCGTTGCCGTCCAGCCACGCCGTAAAGGCAAACCGTGCGCGCAAGATCGAAGCCGCTCACTCCGGTGCGCACCACGCTCTGCGGCGCATTTACGGTGCGCGGCAAAAAGCCAATGCCGATATTGGCCTCCAGCAACGCCAGCAAATCCTGATCCGACGACACTTCGTGGCGGCTGTCAGCGGAGAGTCCCTTGGCGCGCAGCCACTCGGCCAGCTCAAGCCCCTTCTCGCAATGACTGCGCAGCAGGAAGCGCTCGTTCGCGAGGTCGTCGAGGCCGATGGTCTCGTGACTGGCGAGCCGGTGACTGCGGCTGAACACCATGTCGAAGGGCTCGTCGAAGAGCGTCCAGGCGTCGAGCCGGTCCCATGCGGCGCCGATCGACGCCGCGACCGCAAGCTCGGCCTCGCCGGACTTGAGATATTCGACCAGTTGCGGCCCGGTCCCGCGCAGGATCTTCAGCTCGATCTCGCTGAAGCTGCGCCGCAGCTCGTTGACCTCCTTGAGGATCAGCGAGAGCTCGATGCTGGTCGAGACCGCGACCTTGAGCGAGCCGACCTCGCCGTCATTGATCATGGCGGCAAGCGCGCGGGCGCTCTGGGCGCTGTCGTAGCACTGCTTGAGCAGCGGATACATCCGCTCGCCGAGCGGGGTAAGCATCACGCGCGGACGCTCGCGCCGGAACAGGTCGCCGCCGAGCTCGCCTTCCAGCAGCTTGATGGCGCGCGTCAGCGAGGGCTGAGCGACGTGGCACTCGTCGGCTGCCCTGGTGAAGTTTAGGGTCCGGGCGACGGCCAGAAAATAACGGACCTGGTGCATCTCCATGCTGGCGTCCCGACCCCGGATTATTCCAACCGTAGATCATCCGGCTATTGCTACACTGCCCTGCCGCACCGGCAAGGCAGGCCGTGCTATTCGTTCCATAGACGGCAGCTATCGTCAGTACCAGCGTGCTGTTTCATGACCGCCCATCGCGGAGCGCCGTGAGCACTGCGGCCGGCTCCATGCGCTCGCGAAACTCGACGTTGACCTGCCGCGCCTTCACCAGGCCGTCCCGGCCGACGATGAACTTGGCTCCCATCGGCAGGAATTGGCCGCCGTTGCCTTGGTAGCGCTCCAAATCGACGCCGACCTCGCCGTATAGCCGCTGTATCTCCTCTCCAACCCAGAAGATCAGTCCGAGTGAAAGCGCATAACCGAGGTCGATGTCACTGAGGATCGGAAACGGCAGCCGGTTCTGCTGAACATAACCGGAAGTGAACGCGGCGGTGTCCGGCATGATCGACACGATGCTCGCACCCAGTTGCCTGATCTCGTCGTGGATCGCGGCGAGCGAGCGCAGTTCGAGCTTGCAGTAGGGGCACCAGTGGCCGCGATTGAAACTGATGACGGCCGGTCCGCCGCGGAGCAGCGAGGACAACGAGACAAGCCGTCCGTTCTCATCCGGCAGCGTGAATTCAGGCAATGGCTCGCCGATCTGCGGTCCAATGGCGCCGCTATCCAGCATGTCGAGCCCCGCAACCAGATCGTCGTAGACCTTCGCAACATCGGGTCGGATCCGCTTGGTGCTGTTGCGGTAAGCCGCCAGGCGAGCGCCGAGCGATGCATTTTGGGCCTCAGCCTCGACGAAGGCCTCGGGTAGCGTGCTCGGGAGTCTCGACAAGGCGTCATTCCTCATGTCAGTGCGCCAGTGAGTGACGCGATGGCGTCGGATAGCACGATCTCGAATAGCAAGGGGCTATGACCTTCGGCGCATCGCGTGGAATCCGAGAAAAACAGCTACGTCATGCGGCGGCACGACGTAGCTTTTGAAGTTGGTGCTGCGCCGCCCGAAGAAGACGGCGCAGCGGCCGCTCAGAACATGCCGAACATCGCGTTGCCGGCACGGTCGAACATCTTCGACGCGTTGACCATGTAGAGCTGGCCGCCGCTCATCACGAAGGCCGTGCCGCGCGGCACGCGCTTCGCGTTCTTCATCAGCATGGCGGTGCCCTTGTCGCCTAGGCGCACGGTCTTCATCGTGCCGTCCATCATCAGGACATAGGCGGTGCGCTCCTTGATGTCCCACGGCTCGTTGCCTTGCGCGAAGGCGCCCGAGACGATTCCGTGCCGGCATCAACTACAGCTTCGCGCCGCCGCCTGCCGTGGTCGCGCGCTACTAAGCAACACGCAACACTGCGAACATCTCATCGGGCGCCCGGCAACGGGGCGCCCGAGCTGTTTTGCGGAACACACCGTCATTTGCCGCTGTCATCATCGCGGCGTAGTGCATGTCGCCGCAGATAGCCGGTAGTGCCCGTGTGAAAACCTTGGCCAATCGCAAGCGTGCGGCCCCGACTCGAGCCAGTTCAGGCGCGAGACTCAGCCACCGGCACCGCCGTCCCGATCATGCAGTCGCGCGTCACGATGGCGGCGAGGTCCGCCTCGCTCCAGCCGGCGGTCTCTGCCGGGCGCTCCGGCAGCACGAGGTAACGCAGGTCGGCGGTGCTGTCATGAACCACCACTCTGTCCGAATCGGGGAGCTTGAGGCCGAACTCCGCCAGCACGGCGCGAGGCTCGCGCACGACGCGTGAACGATAGGCCGTCGCCTTGTACCAGGCGGGCGGAACACCGAGCAGCATGCGCGGATAGCAGGAACACAGCGTGCAGACGACGACATTGTGGACGCCCGGCGTATTCTCGACCACGCGCAGGTCCGGCATCCCCTCCACCGCCATCGGAATCCCGTAGGTCTTCTCGATCGTCGCCAGCGGCTTGGCGATCAAATGCCTGCGGAATTCCGGATCGCTCCACGCACGCGCAACCACCTTGGCGCCGAGCGCCGGGTTGCGGCTGTCCATCGCGTCGATCTGCCGATGGATGGCCTCGGCCGTCAGCACGCCCTTGCTGATCAGCAGTTCGCGCACGGCCTGTTCGAGCAGCATATCGTCCTTCGGCGGCAGGGGATCGTCGGGCGCCGGCGGATGGCGGTGCGGGTGGGCATGATCATGATCGTGATGATGCCCATCATCGTGATGGTGGTGATCGTGGTCATGATCATCGTGATCGTGTGCCATGCTCAGGAGTCCTTTGTCTCGGGGGCGCCGCCGTCCGACACCAGCCAGTGTTCGTAGAGATCGGCCATGAGGCAGTCGTCCGCACCGGAATAACCCGGCCAAAGATCCTGCTGGCGAAACTGCACGCGAAAGAGCCGCCGCTTGGGCAGTCCGGGCTTGTGGAAGGCGAGCAACGACGGATCGTGAAACCGCCCGACTTCGCCCACCAGCATGCCGGTCTTGCCGCGCAGATAGAACGGGGTACGGCAGTGCCCTTCGGGCGGGCCGTCCCGCACCACGATCCGCATCCCGGGGGTCAGCGTCTCTGAAGTGACCGTCATGGCCGGACCCTCACGTCGAAGCGCGCAACGCGGCGATGCGCGCGTCGAGTTCGGCCGCGGTAAAGACCTGCTGCTCGATCAGGAGATCGCGGACCGCGCGCAGCCACTTTGCGTAGTAGCCGAGCTCGGCGTAGTCCTTCTCAGAATTGCTCTCAACCGCGCGACGCAGCGCGTCGACCTTGAAGGCACCGATCGAGGGGTGCACCAGCAGCATGACGAGCGCGTCGACGCGCTTCTCGAACAGCGTGTTGGCGTGCTCGGCAAGATCGAGGCTGCCGCCGTCGAGGCCGCCGACATCGTTCACCTTGCGATCCGGATTTGACATGAGTGTTCCCTGTTCAGGATGCAGACGCGAAGACTAGCACGTCGGCCGGTTCGAAACTTGCCCACACCGCCGCATCCGGCAACAGCCCTCGCCCGGCGGATTCGGTCGATACCAGCGCACGCAACAGCGGCCCGGCATGCGCCACGTAGACGTCGGCGCTCGGACCCTTGAACACGACCTGCGCGACTTTGCCTTCGAACGCATTGGCGGCGCCGGCGGGCCGCTGCGGCGAGAGCCTGATCCGTTCGGGGCGCACGCCGAGCGTGACCGCGCCGCCGACGGTCGCGGGGCTCGATGGCCCAACGAATGTGTGGCCTTCCGCCGTGGTGTAGCGGCTTTCGCCGCCGCGCGTTTCATCGACTCGCGCGTCGAAGGACCAGCTTGCACCGAGAAAATCCATCGCCCGCAGTGTGCCCGGCCGATGGTAAAGCGCCGTGGGAGCGCCGATCTCGCTGATATCGCCGTCGAACATCAGGGCGACACGCGCGGCGAGCGACAGCGCCTCCTCCTGGTCGTGCGTGACGATGATGCAGGTGAGGCCCAGCCGGGCCTGAAGATTCTTCAATTCGACCTGCATCTCGTCACGCAATTTGCGGTCGAGCGCGCCGAGTGGCTCGTCGAGCAGCAGAATGTCCGGCTGCACCACGATGGCGCGCGCGAGCGCGACACGCTGGCGCTGACCGCCGGACAACGACGCCGGGTAGCGCTCGCCGAACGGCGCGAGCCGGACCATCGCGAGCGTCTGCGCGACCTTGGCGGCGATGTCCGCCTTGGGCAGGCGGCGCCGGACAAGCCCGTAGGCGACGTTCTCGGTAACCGTCATGTGCGAGAAGAGCGCATAATCCTGGAATACGAGCCCGACGTTGCGCTTGTGCGGCGGGCTATCGGTCATGTCCCGGCCGCCGATCCGCACAGACCCTGAATCCGGCTGTACGAATCCCGCGACCGCGCGCAACGTCGTGGTCTTGCCACAGCCGGACGGCCCGAGCAGCGCGATGCATTCACCGTCCTCAACCGTGAGACTCAGTCCCGGAATGACACTCACGCCGTTGTACGACACGCGGACATTGTCGAGTTCGAGACGAGCCATGACCTAGGCCTCTAGCGCGGAATTGCGAGTGAGATGATGCGGTAGCGCTTTTCGGCAAGCGCGATGAGGCCGGACAGCACCACGATATAGATCGTCGAGAATGCCGCCGGAATCGGGTCAAGATTCTGGTTGATGTGGTTGAACAGTTCGATCGGCATCGTCGTCAGCGTGCCACGCACGAGAAACAGGCTGATCGGATAGTTGTCGAACGAGATCAGGAACGCGAACAGGAAGCCCGAAACAACGCCCGGGGCGATCTGCGCGAGCGTCACGGTCCGGAATACCGTGAACGGTGCGGCGCCGAGCGAGCGCGCCGCTTGCTCCTGCGAGGGTTCGGCGAGCAGCAGGGCCGACGTGATCGTCCGCAGCGGATAGGCGATGACCAGGACCACGTGGCCGATGACGAGGCTCCACCACGAGAACGCGATGCCGATCGCGATGAAGAACTGGATCAGCGCCATGCCGATCGCCACCATAGGCAGCGACACCGGTGAAGCGAGGACGGCCGCAACCGCGCCGCCGAGCGGAATCCGCGAGCGCACGAGGGCCATGGCCGCGAGCCCGCCGAGGCTGGTGGCCAGCACCGCCGACACGAGCGCCACCTGAATGCTGTTCAGTGTCGCTTCGGCGATGCGCGTGATCGACCCGATCTGAAAGTACCAGCGTGTGGACAGGCCGGTCGGCGGGAACGAAATGAAGTTCGATGCCTCGAACGAAACCGTGATCGTCACCAGAACCGGAAAGACCAGAAAAGCGAGGCCAAGGCCGGCGAGCCCGCCGGTCACGATGCGATAGGAGCGTGCCTCAAACATGGGCTCGTCCTATCCGACGCACGGCCAGCGTATAGACGGCCAGAATGGCGAAGGTGCAGGCGGTCAGAATGACGATGATCGCCGATCCGCGCGGAAAGTTGAGCTGGATCAGCAGTTCGTCCGCAGCGATTTGCGAGATGAAGGCGGTCGACGGCGCACCTAGCATTAGCGGCGTCACATAGGCGCTCGTCGCAATCGCAAAGCAGAGCGTCACGCCGCCATACACGCCCGGCATGGTCTGCGGGATGACGACGGTCCACAGCGTTGCCCAGGGCGAGGCGCCGAGCACCTGCGCAGCCTCCCATGTCGACGGCTGCAGTCGCACAAGCGAGCCGTAGATCGGCAGGATCATGAACGGCATCGCGTAGTGGACGATGGCGACGAGGACGGCGCCTTCGCTGTAGACCATGCGCACCGGCGCCGCGAAGATACCGAGCGCCACCAGAAGCTGATTGATGGGCCCGGCATCCGACAGCACGACCAGCCAGCCGTAGTTTCGAACGATGAGGCTCGCCGCCAGGGACACGAACGTGACGATGAGGATCGCCGTTCTGATCCGCCGGCCGGCGCCGATCAGATAGAGCGCGATCGGATAGGACAACAGCAGCGTGATGACGGTCGACAGCACGGAGAGCCGCAGCGTGCGCTCGAGGGTCGCGATCACGCGGCGGCTGTTGAGCACCGAAACATACTGCCCGAGCGAAACACCGGCTGCGTTCGGGTCGCGCAGGCTCGCGTCCAGCAGGTTCACGAGCGGATAGATGTAGAACACCGCGACGAACACGAGAGCCGGGACAATCAGAAGCGCGACGCCGCTCGCATTCCAGCGCCGTCGCGTCGAAAGCGCGACGGCCTCTGGAATAGCGAGACCGGCCGGCTGCGCTGCTGCCATCAGGTCAGCCGAAGATTTCGTTCCATTTTGCGGTGAGCTTCGGCCGCTCGCGCGACAGGAATGTCCAGTCGGCATAATCGGTGTTTTCCGGCGGGCCGATCAGCTTCAGCGTCTCCGCCGACGGACTGACCTCCTTGTGGCCGCAACGCGCCTTCAGCACGCTGTCGATCTTCGACTGGAATTCCTTGGTCAGCGACAGGTTCACGTAGACCTGCGCCAGTTCGATGTTCTTGGCATTCAGCGGCATGTTGAGGCCGACGATCTCGCCGTGCTTGCCTTCCTTCATGCTCGCGGCCGGCGCGATCGGAGCGCCTCCGGCGATCACCGGATTGATGAACGAGCCGTAGAAGGGCACCAGCGGCACCTGCCCGCTCTGCAGCATCTGGATCGCCTGCGGCGCGCCGGTGTAGACCACCACGCCGTTGTCCTTGAGCTTTGCGAGGTGCGCGAGACCGGCGTCGAGATCGTACTGCGCCTCCTTGAATGGCTTGCCGGTCGCGACCTGGGCGGCCGTCGTCACCATGCGCACACCGCTGTTCCAGCTGATCGGCGGAATCGCGATCTTGCCCTTGTTGGCCGGGTCCCACATTACCGCCCAAGCGGTCGGCGCCGCCGCTATGCTCTTGGTGTTGTAGTGCAGCGTATTCATCGCATCGATGCAGCCGGCGGAAAAATTGTCGGCGAAATTGAACTCCGGACGCAGGTTCGCGAAGTTCGGGATCTTGCCCGGGTCGTGCGGCTTGAGCAGGCCTTCGGCGCGCGCCAGCAGCACGCCGGCCTCGGAGAACTGCATCAGGTCCGGTGGATTGTCCTTCTGGGTCTTGAGCATGCCCAGCATCGCGCCGGTCACCGACTGCTGGACGGCGAGCTTGGCCCCGGTCTGTTTCTCGAACAGCGGATTAAGTTCTTCGATCCAGAGCTTGGCGAGGAGACCCTGGTTGAGGATCACGGTCAGCTCACCAGCCGCTCGCGCCTTCGTCGTCACCCACGGGGCAGCGAGCGCGACCGCCGTAGCGGCACCGAGCTTGCCGAAGGCGCGCCGGTCGATGCCTGCCTTGGACCTGTCGTTCATTTGATTGCTCCCCTGCTTTCCGTGTTGTTCGGGCGTTGATGGCGATTTGCGGACCCGTCCGAGCTGGGCCACCGCAGATACGGTGCCAGTCCAACGGCAAAATAGTATACACTTCACGTGGACCAACAAGTCTTCCCAGCCTCATCGCGCGCGTCAAATCAGCGCTTTTTGGGGACATTTGTGCCCGATGTCATCAATCGACATCGCCGGTCGCCAAGCTGAGTGTATGCAATCCATGGGCGTTGCGCCGGACCCGGCGCGGCCGGGCGGTGGTCGTCCGCACCATGTCGTCCTGCGCTTTTACGCCGCCACCACGCGCCGGTGCGGCCCGGCCTCCAGCCAGGTCAGCCGGCGCTCCCGCACCATGTAGTTGACGTGCGCCTGAACCTCACTGAACGCGAAACTCATCTGGTGTGCATCGAGCGCCCGCGTGAACAGGACCGGCACCAGGTCGGCGGCGGATTTCGGGGTGACACGGCAGGCCTCCGCGATCATGCGGCAACGCTCTTCGTGATGCACCGTCAATTCGGAGGCGCGTGCGTGCAATCCGCGGAACGGCAGTTGGTGACCCGGCAGCACCAGCACGTCGTCCGGCACCTCCGACTTGAGCCGGGCGAGTGAGCGCAGATAGAGACCGAGCGGATCGCCGTCCGGATCGACCGCCCAGACGCTGACATTCGGCGTGATCTTCGCGAGCACCTGATCCGCCGCGAGGAAGAGCCGCTCGGCCGGGCAATAGAGCATGACCTGTTCCGGCGCGTGGCCGTCGCCGGTCAGCACCGCGAAGCTCCGGTTGCCAATCTGCAGCGTGTCGCCGTCGACCAGCCGCTCGAAAGTCGGCGGCAGGTTGTCGACCATCTTGAGATAGTCGTGCCCGCGCGTTGAGACCTGCGCGGTGATCTCCGGGCTGAGCCCATGGCGCAGGTAGAAATCGTGATAGGGCTTCGCATCCAGCGCGCCGGGACTCAGCGAAATGTTGAGGCACCCCAGGTAGGAAATCTGGCTGGTCAGCAGCGGCAGGCCGAAGCGCTCACACAGCCATCCCGCCGCCCCGATGTGGTCAGGATGAAAGTGCGTCACGATCAACCGGGTGAAACGCCGGCCGCGCAGCGGGCCGGACGCGAGCGCGTCCCAGATTGCGCGCGTCTGGTCGTTGCCGATGCCGGTATCGAGGATCGCCCAGCCGTCACCGTCCTCGATCAGGTAGACGTTGATGTGATTGAGCCTGAACGGCAGCGGAATGCGTATCCAGAGGATGCCAGGCGCGACCAGAGTGACTTCACCCGGAGCCGGCGGCTCGGGAAACGGAAACGTCAAAGCTGCGCTGTTCGACTTCTGAAGCACGTGTCACCTGACCGGCGAGGGTCTCACGCCGCGTCGCCGGCTGCCCCAAGCTCGTTGAGATTGCCGAGAAACACGTGATGTGCGGCAACGATGTGGCTACGCATCACAGCGCCCGCCCAGCGGCTGTCGCGCACTTCGAATGCCGCAACGATCTCACGATGATGCGCCATGCTGCGTTCGAGATCCTCGTCGCTGTAGCGATTGAAGGTCCGCATCGTCAGCGGAATCTGGATCACGGTCAGCAGGATCGGCCCCAGCCGCTTGATGCCGGATGCGACATGTATGATCTTGTGAAACTCGGCGTTGAGCTCGGCGATCGTCTCGAGATAGTGCAGCTTGCGCTCGCGCGCCGCGGCCGTCATCCGGTCGGCCAGATGGCGCAGCTGTGCGAGTTGTTCGGGCGTACGGCGCGTCGCCGCAAGCTCGCAGCCGAAGCTCTCCAGCACGAGGCGTAGCCCGAACACTTCGTCGACGTCGGACTTGTCCCAGCTCAACACGTAAGCGCCACGATTGGCGACGAAATCGACCAGCCCTTCGGCGTGCAGCCGGCGCAACGCCTCGCGCACCGGCGTGCGGCTGACGCCGACCGCGACCGCCAGATCCTCGGCCTTCAGGTGCGAGCCCGCCGGATAGGTGCCGCCCATGATCCCGTCACGGATCGCCGCATAGGCCTTCTCGACCGCCGCTGCCATTGAGCGCCCTATCCTTGTTCAATCGCCATAACGCGCCGCACGCGCACACAACGCGTAATATACATGCCGCCGGAACTCTAGTGCACCTCCAGCAGCGGTCCCCAGCCGCTGATCTTGTCGTCGATCCCGCTGGTGCGCAGCGCGTGCCGGTAGATCGCGGTGTTGATCGCGACCACCGGCTTGCCGAGCCAGTTCTGCGCCTGCGGCGCGAGTCGCGCCATCGCGAGATTGGTGCCGACCTGCATGATCGCCTCGACGTCCGAGCCGTTCACCTCAAGGATTGCATCGCGCAGCCGCGCCTCGCTCACGTGCGCGATCGCGACCGGGCTCTCGCATTTCAGACCGACGATCTTCGCCACCGTGAAGCCGCCCTCCTCGAAGAAGCGCTTTACGTTTTCGTCGCCGACCGGGAAGTAAGGCGTGATCACACCGATGCGCTTGACGCCGTAGAGAGTGAGCGCCGCCTCCGCGGCGTCCGAGCCCATCGAGACGTCGAGCTTGGTGTAGTCCTCGAGATCCTTCTTGAGTTTCTTCGCGGCCGAGTAACCGTCCCAGAACGACTCCGCCGAAATCCCGAGCACCAGCCGGTCCGGCTCCATCGACATCGCGCTGTCGACCGCCTCCATCTGCGCGACGACGATCAGCTCGATCAGCTTCTTGAAATCGTCGTTGCTCTTGAGCGGCATGTTGGGAATGCGGATGCGGCTGATGTGGTTGGTCACACCCACCGGGCGCATCGAGTCGAATTCCGGCTGCACCGCCGTGTTGGTCGAAGGAACCAGCACGGCAAACTTCTTGCGCCATCCGAGTGCGTCGGGCATCACGCTACTCCGCTGCGATCGGGAAACGGAAGCTCGGGGGCTGCGGCGCCGCCAGGCCGGTTTCTTTCTTGCAGGCCTTGCGCAGCGCGGCGATCGATCCGCCGAAATCGAATATCTGCACCTTGCCGCGCTTCTTCGCCATGCTGGCGCGCAGCTTCTTGGTCGCCGGAGCGTCGACCGCGCCTTTGGTATTGAGGACCACACCGTATTTCTTGGCGCCCGCGCGCGTCACCAGCCCGCGCCCGACCTCCTTGGCGACCAGCGCCGGGTCGCGCGTGAGCGGATCGCCCCACCCGCCTCCGCCCCACGTGACGTAGTGCAGGAGATCGCCCGGATTGACCGTCACGCGATCGCACTTCGAGGGCAGAATTTCCTTGCTGCCGTCGGTGCGTACCATCAGCTTGCGGCTGCGGCCGCCCGGAAGTCCACCGTTCACACCCCACGGATAGGTGAACCAGCGATCGTCGTGGATCGAGATCTCGCCGGTTTCGAGGAAGCGGTAGACGATCTCGATGCCGTTGCCGCCGCGGAACGCGCCCGCGCCGCCGGAATCCGCCACCGTCTCGTAGCGCTCGATGCGCAGCGGGAAATAAGCTTCGAGGAATTCGTTCGGCACGTTCGTGAAGGACGGCCAGAGCGAGTGCCCGTCAGGCCCGTCGCCGAACGGACGGCCGGGAATGCCGCCGAAGCCGATTTGAAAGAGCTGATACCACTCGCCGCTCTTGGTGTAGCCCGAGTACATCAGATGCGGCGACGACGAGAAGCCCGCGGCGCAGAGGAATTCCGGCTGCCGCTGGCCGAGCAGGCCGCCGAGCACGTCGAAGATGCGGCCGAGCGCGTGGGTGCGGCACGACAGCGCCGCCGGATAGCGCGGCTTGAGCAGCGACCCTTCCGGGATGTTCACTTCCACCAGATCGTAGAAGCCGTCGTTGAACAGGATCTGCGGGTCGAACACCATGATCATGTAGATGCCGAAGAACATCTTGAACATGTTTTCGTTTAGATAGAAGTTGATCGAGCTTTCCGACTGCGGATCGGTGCCGGACCAGTCGAGGATGACGCGGTCGCCGACGCGCCTCATCGTGCAGCGCAGCTTGTAGGGACCGTTCCCGCGCCCGTCGTCGCAGACGTAATCCTCGAAGACGAGCTCTTCCTCGGGGATCGTCTTCTGGATCAGCTGCGACATCGCGCGCTTGTTGCGCTCGAGTGCGGCTTCGAGCGCGCTCACGAAGGTATCGACCCCGAAGCGATCGCACATTTCGAGCACGCGCCGCTCCGCGGTGCGGCAGGCGGCCACGATCGCGTTGAAGTCGCTTCGGTTCCAGTGCGGCAGCCGCACCTGGTTCAGCACCAGCGTGAGGATGTCATCCTGCAGCACGCCCTTCTTGAAGATCTTCACCGGCGGCACCGTGATGCCTTCCTCGAAGATCGTGGTCGCATCGGTCGGCAAACTGCCGGGCACCTTGCCGCCGACGTCGGTCATGTGGCCGAACATCGCGCCCCAGCCGACCAAGCGGCCGTCCTTGTAGAAGATCGGCAGCAGCACCAACCAATCGTTCGCGTGGCTGATCGCGCCTTCACACTTGTAGGGATCGGACACCAGGAAGATGTCGCCAGCTTCGATGTCGCCGTCGTAGGCGCGCAGGAAGCCGCCGATGAACGAGCCGAACTGGCCAACCACCATGCGGCCCTTGCGGTCCGCGATCAGCGGAAATTCGTCGTGCTGCTCGCGAATGCCGGGCGACATCGCGGTGCGGAACAGCACGGCGTCCATTTCATAGCGCGCGTTGCGCAACGCACTTTCCAGAATGTCGAGCGTGATCGGATCGACGTCCACCGGCTTGAACGGCGTCTTGTTGGTTTCGACGATGCGGGCTTTCTGCATGGTGTGTCTCTGCGATCAGCGTGCGATGGGGCGAATGAGGATATTGCCGGAGGCGTGAACCTCGCCAACGTGATCCGGCAGGATCAGGGTGGTCGAGTCCATCTCGGTGATGATCGCGGGGCCCGCGATCTTGTTGCCGGCGCGCAGCTTGGCGCGCGCGTAGACCGGCGCCTTGGTCTCCTGCTTGCGCACCCACAGCGTCGTTTCGGAGACCTTGGCGGCCGACGGGTCGGCATCACCTTTCGGGATTTCGCCGGTTTCGACGCGCGGCGGTTTGCCTTGCACGATGGCGCGCAGGTTCACGATTTCCTTCTCGGCTTTCAGCGTGAAGGTGAATAGGCGCTTGTGCGTTTCGTCGAATAGGCCGGCGAGATAATCGAGGCCTTGCCTGGCGAACGTGTCCACGTCGATCACGATCGGCAATTCCAGTCCCTGCCCGTGGTAGCGCACGTCCACCTGGTAGGAGACGGTCTGATCCCCACGTGGCACGCCTTCGGAGTCGAGCGTTGCGGCGGCATTCGACTTGAGTTCGTCGAGCATGCCGCTTACCTCAGCGAGCGTCGTGCCGGAGAACGGCCGGATGAAGGTACGCGACGCCTCGTTGCGTTCCTTGGTCGTGGCATCGCCGTAGGCACACAGCACGCCGGGGCTAGGCGGAATGATGACCGGCCAGCAGCCGAGCAAGGTACCCAGCGCATTTGCGTGCAGCGGCCCCGCGCCGCCGAATGCGACGAGCGCGAAGTCGCGCGGATCGTAGCCCTGCTCGACCGAGACGAGCCGCAACGCGCCGAACATGTTCTCGTTGACGATGTCGATGATGCCCTGCGCGGCCTCGACCAGGCTCACGCCGAGCGCATCCGCAACGGTCTGCACCGCCTTCTTCGCGGCATCGCGGTCGAGCGGCATCTCGCCGCCGAGCAGGCCTTCGGGCAGATAGCCGAGCGTGGAGTTGGCGTCGGTCACGGTCGGCGCAGTGCCGCCCTTGCCGTAGGCTGCAGGTCCCGGCACCGCGCCGGCGCTGTCCGGTCCGACGCGCAGCGCGCGAGTCAGTTCCGGTACCTTCGCGATCGAGCCGCCGCCCGCCCCGACCGTGCGCACGTCGAGTGACGACGCACGCACCGCGACGTTGCCGACGGTCGTCTCGCGTCGCAGCCGCGCCTCGCCGTTCTCGACCAGAGCGACGTCGGTCGAGGTGCCGCCCATGTCGAACGTGAGAAGGTTCTCGAAGCCCGCTTGCTTGGCCGCCCAGATCGCGCCGTTCACGCCGCCGGCCGGTCCGCTCATCAGCAGGTTGACGGGCGCGCGCTTCGCGCTCTCGAAGGCCATCAGGCCGCCGTCCGAGCGCAGCACACGCAGCCGCGCGTTTACGCCGCGCTTACGGCATTCGCCTTCGAGATTTTCCAGATACTTGCCGACGGTGGGCCGCACGTACGAATTCGCCACGGTCGTAAGCGCGCGCTCGTACTCGCGCATTTCAGGCAGGATTTCACAGGAAAGCGAGATCGGGATCTTCGGCAGCTCTTTCTCGGCGATCTCGCGGATGCGCCGCTCGTGCTTGTCGTTGGCGAACGCGTTGATCAGCGACACCGTGATCGCCTCGACGCCCTTGGCGGCGAGCGCCTTGAGGGCGCGGCGCACGCTCGCTTCATCGAGCTTGCGCACGACGTCGCCCTTCGCACCGATGCGCTCCTTCACCTCGACGGTGTTCTCGAGCGTCGCGAGTGTCTCGGGCTTCTGCCAGATGATCCAGCCCGCGAGGCCGCCGGGAACGAACGAGCGCCCGACGTGCAGCACCTGGCGGTAGCCGTCGGTCACGATGAGCCCGACCTTGGCGCCCTTGCCTTCCAGCACCGCATTGGTGGCGACCGTCGTCCCGTGCATCAGCGATGTCAGCTTGCCCGGGGTGATCCCGGCGCTCTCGCAGATCTTCGCAATGCCCGACAAAACGCCTTCGGATTGATCCGCAGGCGTGCTCGGCGTCTTCACCCTGAACGTCTTGCTCGTGCTCTCATCGATTAGCAGGAGGTCGGTGAACGTTCCGCCGACATCCACACCAAGCCTGTACGACATGCATCTCTCCGCGTATCGGATTGCGTTTATTTGCGATTGATCAGGCCGCCTGCTCGCGTGGCGGAAATATCCCGGCGCGACCAAGCAGCGCCGGCACGTCACGCCCGAGGTGAGACTCGAGCCATTTGGAAACCTCGATCAGCGCGGGCACCGAAAGACCGGTGTCGATGTCCATGCGTTCGAGCATGTAGCAAAGGTCCTCGGTTGGAATGTTTCCCGTTGCGGCGGGCGCAAACGGGCATCCGCCCATCCCGCCGACGCTCGCATCGAGCGCCGTGACGCCGGCGGCGACCGCCGCATAGGCATTCGCGAGCCCGGTGTTGCGCGTGTTGTGGAAGTGCGCGCGCAGAGACGCTTCGGGCATCACGCGCTTCACCGCCGCGAAGCGTTCGGTCACGGCGTTCGGCGCGCCAACGCCGATGGTATCGGCAAGCGCGACCTCGCGCGGCGAATGCTCGGCGATCTTGCCCAGCACGCCGATCAGACGGCCGATCGGCATTTCCCCTTCGAACGGACAGCCGAATGCCGCCGCGACAACGACACTGAGCGGTATTTTCGCTGCGCGTGCACCTGCGGCGATTTCTCCGAGAGTCTTGATCGAGTCGTCGGTGGCGACGCCTTGATTGCGCCGGTTGAAGGTGTCCGACGCGACGACGACGACGTTCACTTCGTCGACGCCACACGCGAGAGCGCGCTCGAAGCCACGCGCGTTCATCACCAGCCCGATGTATTTGACGTCGTCCCGGCGTGGCACTTGCGCCATCACGGCTTCGGCGTCGGCCATTTGCGGTACGCGCTTGGGATTGACGAAGCTCACGGCCTCGATGCGCCGCGCGCCGGCCGCGATCAGGCGCTCGATCAGCGCGACCTTGCTGTCGGTCGCGAACTGCACTTTTTCGTTCTGCAACCCATCCCGCGGGCCGACTTCAACGATTTCGATCCGGGACAAAACGCGACCTCCGTGCCACGGCTGAGATTGGCACAACAAGTGCGACGTGCATACAATTTATTGGTCGCACCATATTGTCCGTGGATGGCGGCGAAGCCGTCGGCGACAGCCTCGTCGCCGTAATATCAAATTTAACTACGTAAATTCAGATAGATAAATGGGCGAGCGACAGGTAACCGCGCACACGACGGGATGCGCTGCCCTTCATTGACAGCGTTTCAGCCCGGCCATATTGCATACAGTCAAAACGCGTCGCATCATGTGACTGCCAAGGAGTGCAAGCGTGCCCGCCACCCAAATTGACGAGCGTACCGGCCCCCTGAAGAACCTCCGGGTGGTCGAGATGGGGCAACTGCTCGCGGGACCGTTTTGCGGCCAGCTGCTCGCCGATTTCGGCGCCGAGGTCATCAAGCTGGAGCAGCCCAAAGTCGGCGATCCGATGCGCGAGTGGGGCCGCGAGCGGCCCTACGGCAAGTCGCTCTGGTTTCCGGTTGTCGCGCGCAACAAGAAGTCCGTCACGCTGAACCTGCGCGAGAAGAAAGGCCAGGAGATTGCCCGCAAGCTGATCGCGACCGCCGACATTCTCGTCGAGAACTTCCGGCCCGGCACGCTCGAGCGCTGGAATATGTCGTACGAGCAGCTCTCGAAGGAGAATCCGAAGCTCGTGATGGTGCGGGTGTCCGGCTATGGGCAGACCGGACCCTATTCACAGCGCGCCGGCTTCGGCTCGATCGGCGAAGCGATGGGCGGCCTTCGTCACGTGGTCGGCGATCCCTCGATGCCGCCGAGCCGCATGGGCATCTCGATCGGCGACAGTCTCGCGGCGACTTATGCGGCACTCGGCGCCGTGATGGCGATCCACGCGCGCACCCATACCGGGCGCGGACAGGTGGTCGACAGCGCGATCTACGAAGCCGTGCTGGCGATGATGGAGTCGCTCGTCCCGGAATATCAGCAAGGCAACTACATCCGCGAGCGGACCGGCGCGATCCTGCCGAACATCGCACCGTCCAACGTCTACCCGACCAAGGACGGCCTGATGCTGGTGATCGGCGCGAACCAGGACGGCGTGTTCAAGCGGCTGTGCGAGGCGATGGGCCGCCCTGCCCTCGCCGAGGACCCACGCTACAAGACCCACACCGCCCGCGGGCAGAACCAGCAGGAGCTCGACGACCTGATTGCCGACTGGACGCGAACCATCGACGCTGAGAAACTCGAAGGCCTGATGGAAAAGCACGCCATCCCGGCCGGGCGCATCTATCGTGCGCCGGAGATGCTCTCCGATCCGCACTTCAGGGCGCGCCAGTCGATCGTGTCCGTGATGCACAAGACCTTCGGTGACCTCGCGATGCAGAATGTCGCGCCGCGCCTCTCGGCAACGCCGGGCCAGGTGCGTCACGCGGGACCGGAGCTTGGCGAGCACAACGACGAGATTTTAAAAGGCGTGCTCGGCATGAAGGATGGCGAGATCGCCAAACTGACGGCCGTGGGAGTGGTCTAGCCGTGGGCAGCATCGATATCGTCGCGAACCTGTTCACCGCGCAGGAGATCGCGCGTAATCAGGTCGGCATCGATCAGGATTTTATGGCGCAGATCCGCATGCCCCCGGAGATGCGCAAGGGCGTATCGATCCCGCAATACATCAAGAAGATGGACCGCTCCGGCATCGACCGCTCGCTGCTCGTCGCGGTGCGCGCCGGCGACTTGCGCATGAAAGGCTCGTTCGAAATCCCTTACGAGCGTGTGCACGAGGTCTGCAGCAAGAACCCGGATCGCTTCTCGGGGCTCGCGGGCGTCGACCCCTATCGCGGGATGCAGGGCCTGCGCGATCTCGAAGTCTCGGTGAAGAAATATGGCTTCGTCGGCGCACACCTTTATCCGCACTGGTTCGGTCTCGCGCCCAATGACGCCAAGTACTATCCCTACTATGCGAAGTGCTGCGAGCTCGACATTCCGATCATGATGCAGGTCGGGCACAACCTGATCTATCAGCGCGATCGCCGCCTGCCGAGCGTCGGCCGCCCGATCTGTCTCGACCAAGTGGCGATCGATTTTCCCGAACTGAAGCTGCTCGGCATCCACATCGGCATTCCATGGACCGATGAGATGATCTCGATGGCCTGGAAGCACGAGAATGTGTTCATCGGCGTCGACGCCTATGCGCCGAAGCACTGGCCGCAACAGCTCGTCCACTATCTCGATACATATGGCCGCCACAAAGTGCTGTTCGGCACCGACTGGCCGGTGATCGATCCGGAGCGCGCCGTCAGCGAGATCGATGCGCTCGGTCTGCGGCCGGAGTCGAAAGCGATGCTGATGCGCGACAATGCGCTGCGCGTGTTCCGTCTGCCGGAGAGCGCAAAGAAGAAATCCCGCAAAGCCCCGCGATAACGATGGCAGACACGCGCGCCGCCGAGCTTCCCTGGACCTATCGTCCCGTCACGCTCGATGCCGGCGTTCGCGCCGCGTTCAATCGCGCGCCCGACAAGCTCGCGCTGCGCGAAGGCGAGCGCACGCTGACCTATCGGGCGCTGGTCTCGCGCATCAATCGTGTCGGTTCGGCCGCGATCGGCGACCTCGGGCTGCGGCCGGGCGACCGCGCCGCGATCCTTGCCAGCAATTGCCTCGAGTACATCGAGATCATGTGCGGTATCTCGGGTGTAGGCGTCGCGGTCGCAACGCCGAGCCCGCGCCTGACCGCGGCTGAGGTGCGGCTGATCTGCAACGACTGTGCGGCGCGCGTGTTGTTCGTCGAGAACTCGCTGGAGGAGATGGTCCGCGCGATCGCGTTCGACTCGATCGAGCGCATCATCGTGATCGGCGGCGACTACGAGGAGTGGCTGGCGAAAGGCGGCGACGCGACGCCGGACATCGCGGTCGACGAATGGCAGCCGTTCTCGATCCCCTACACCTCCGGCACCACCGGCCTGCCGAAAGGCGTGACTCTGCCGCATCGCGCTCGCACACTCATCTTCTACGCGATGGCGGTCGAATACGGCTGTTACTCGCCCGACGATCGCGCGCTCGCGGTCGCCCCGCTCTGCCACGGCGCCGGCTTCGCCTTCGCGATGGCGCCGGTCTATTTCGGCGGCTATTGCGAGATCATCCGCCGCTTCGAACCGGATCGCATTCTGGACAGCCTGAACGCCGCGGCCGCGACCAACATCTTCCTGGTGCCGACGCATTTCCACGCGATCTTCGGGCTCGATAAGCCGATCCTGCAGCGCTACCGGCGCGACACGCTCCGCACCATCATCTCGAACGCGGCGCCGCTCGCGCAGGCGACCAAGGAGAAGATCGTCGACTTCTTCGGCGACACGCTTCTGCACGAGACCTACGGCTCGACCGAGAGCGGCATCGTGTGCAACCTCCGCCCGCAGGATCAACTGCGCAAGACCAAGTGCGTCGGGCTGCCGTTTCCGAACACCGAAGTGCGCGTGCTCGATGTCGAGGGCAACGAGGTCGGCCCCGATACGGTCGGCGAGCTCTTCAGCCGCTCGCCCTTTCACTACAATGGCTACTGGGGGCGTCCCGCCGAGACCCGCGCAACGTTCCGCGGCGACTGGTTCTCGGCAGGCGACATGGCGCAACGCGACAGCGAGGGCTACATCTATCTCGTCGACCGCAAAAAGGACCTCGTCATCACCGGCGGCATCAACGTTTACCCGCGCGAGATCGAGGAAGTGCTGTTTGCGCATCCCGCCGTCGCCGATGCCGCGGTCATCGGCGTACCGGACGATTACTGGGGCGAGGTGCTGAAGGCCTACGTGGTTATGCGCCGCGATACCTCGCCGAGCGCCGACGATCTGCTCGCCCATTGCCGCGCGAGCCTTGCCGGCTACAAGATTCCGAAGACGGTAGAGTTCATGTCGGCGCTCCCGCGCAACACCGCCGGCAAGGTCCTCAAGACCGAACTGCGCGCGAGTGCGCGGCGATGACTGAGATCCGCCGCCACTTCATCACGGTCGGTGGACGGCAACAGCACTATCGCCGCTGCGGCAAAGGGCCGGCCATCGTTTTGCTGCACGAATCTCCGCGCTCGTCGGTCGCGTTATTGCCACTGATCGAGAAGCTCGGCGACGGCTTCACCATATTCGCGCTCGATACACCAGGTTATGGCGGGTCCGATCCGCTGCCGCATGGCCGGCCGGAGATCGAGGACTATGCCGACGCACTTGCCGATACGTTCGACGCACTCGGGATCAAACGTGCGCCCGTCTACGGCACCCACACGGGCGCGCTGATCGCATTCGAGTTCGCGCGGCGCCACCGCGCGCGCTGCTCGGCCTGCGTACTCGACGGCTTCCCGGTGTTCACGCCGAACGAGCGCGAGCAATATCTCGCGAGCTATCTGCCGCCGTTCCGGCCGGAGCCGCAGGGCGCGCACATGGCGTGGCTGTGGTCGCGGGTGCGCGACCAGTTCCGCTTTTTTCCCTGGAACGACCGCGGCGACGGCGCGCGCCTGTCGATTCCCTTCCCGCCTCCCGAACGCCTGCATCTGGTCGCGATGGACTTCCTCGCCGCAGGCGACGACTACCGCACCGGCTATGCGGCGGCGTTCCGCCACAACACCGTCGCGGCACTCGCCACGCTGGATGTGCCGATCATCGCGGCGGCGCGCGAGGATGACCTTCTGTTCGAGCACCTCGACCGCCTGCCGACCTTGCCCGAAGGATCGCGCATCGTTCGTCTGACAGCCGATCGTGACGCCTGGGGCGCGGCGTTGCGCGGCATTTTTCAGGACTCCGCCGAGGATGAAGCGCCTGCGCTCGTGCCGACGCGTGCGCTGCCGGCGCGCCCGACACGCTCGTTCCGGCACAGCGCGGATGGCGCCACGCTGGTGCGCGCAATGGCTGGCGGCAGCGGCCGTCCGCTCGTGTTGCTGCACCACGTGCCCGGCGGATCGTCGGACTTCGGCGACGCAATGCTGCGCGCCACGTCTCGACCGGTCTATGCGATCGACCTGGCCGGCTGCGGCGACTCCGACCGCCTCGGTGATGCTGCAACGCTCGCAGATCATGCCGCCACGATCGGCCGTACACTCGATGATTTGGGACTCGGCGAAGTCGACGTGGCGGGCGATGGCATCGGCGCGGCCGTCACAGCAGCCATGGCGGCGGCGAACCCGAAGCGATATCCGAGCGTCACGGTCGCGAACGTCCCCATCGCCGGCGCGACCTTGCCGCCTGCCCTCGCGCCGGAGATGTTCGGCGAGCACATGGTGCGCGCGTGGCACGCGGTGCGCGACGATGCCATTCATGGACTCTGGTGCGCGCGCGATCCGAAACGGCACCACCGCTTCGGATCGGAACTCGACACCGAAGGGCTGCATCGCCGCGCCGTCGACGCGCTCAAGAGTGCGGGCGCCCTCGATTTGTGCAAAGCTGCGCTCGCAGCTCCCGTGCGCTTTCCAGCAGGCTCGGAGGTGCTGTCCGGCACAACGCCGCTCGCCGAACGAATGACCGCCCACGTCGGAGCTGACGCATGAACGACGCATCTGGCCTGAAAGAGAATTACCGCGGCGTCTTCGACAGTCACATGGGTTTCGGCCGGTCGCCGGCAATCATCGTGGTCGATTTCATCAACGCCTATACCCAGCCCGGCTCGCCGCTCTATGCGCTGGCTGTGGTCGAGGCCGTGAAGGCGACCGTGCCGCTGCTCGAGGCCGCGCGCGCGAAGAACGTGCCGATCATCTACACACGCGTGCTCTATCATCCGAGCGGCGCCGACGGCGGACTGTTCGTGCAGAAGGTGCCGACCTTGCGCAAGATGGTCGAAGGCGAGCCGCTTGCCGACATCGTGCCTGAATTACCGCCCGGGCCCGACGACGTCATCCTCATCAAGCAATACGCGAGCGCCTTCTTCGGCACGAGTCTCGCCGCGATGCTGACCGCGCGCGGCGCAGACACGCTGATCATCACCGGCTGCTCGACGAGCGGCTGCATCCGCGCTACCGCGGTTGATGCGATGCAGAACGGCTTCCGCCCGATCGTGCCACGCGAGTGCGTCGGCGACCGCCACGAAGGTCCGCACGAGGCAAACCTGTTCGACATCAACGCGAAGTACGGCGATGTCGTCTCGCTCAAGGACACGATGAGCCGCCTAGACGCCATCCCCTGGAACTAGATGAGCGCCGCCAGCGCCCTCGTCCGCCGCGCGGCGTCGAGCACGATCGGCAGCCTGTTTGCCGCACAGGCCCGCTTCTATCCGCAACGGATCGCGATCGAGGACGCCTCGACGCGCCTCACCTATGCGGCGCTCGACGACGCGGTGAACCGCGCCGGGCATGCGATGATGCGGCTGGGTGTGACGCACGGCGAGCGCGTCGCCATCCTTTCGGAAAACAGAGCCGAGTACATCGTGGTGGAACTCGCCTGCGCGAAGTTCGGCGCGGTCCTCGCGTGCCAGAACTGGCGGCTGAGCCCGCAGGAATTGCAGCATTGTGTCGATCTCATCGCGCCGGCGCTCATCATCGTGTCGCCGCGTCACGCCGGGCTGCTGGCGCAAATGCAGATCGGCACGACGCCGGTCATCAGCCTCGGCGCCGAATGGGACTGTGCACTCGCGAGCGCGCCGGACGACGCAATCGCGGCGGAGATCGATTCCGAAGACCCGCTGTTCATTCTCTACACCAGCGGCACCACCGGCTTGCCCAAGGGCGCGGTGCTGAGCCACCGCGCCGAGATCGCGCGCTCGTTCGTCATGCCGCTCGATCTCGGTATTCGCAACGCCGACACGATCCTCGGCTGGCCGCCGCTCTATCACATGGGCGGCACCGAGCCCGCGCTCTGTGCGCTGCTTACCGGCGGACGCGTGCTGATACAGGACGGCTTTGATCCCGCGCGCATTGCCGAGACCGTCACGCGCGAGAGCTTCGGCTGGATCTCGATCATGCCCGGCGCCGCCGGTGCGTTGATCGCCGCTTTGGAGAAGAACACCGCGCCGCCGAAGGATGTCGCCAACTGCGGCGTCATGCCGGACCTCATCGCGCCGCACGACATCGCACGCGTCACGGCGCTGCTCGGCGCATCGTATTGCAACACCTTCGGAGCGACCGAGACCGGGACCGCGCCGCTCTCCGGCAACCGGATCGCACCGGGCGTCGTCCCGGCCGATTTCGCCAAGACGCCGAGCCCGGCGAGCGAGATCCGCCTCGTCGACGCGGAGAGCCGCGATGTAGCAGATGGCGAGGTCGGCGAACTCGCGATGCGCGGACCGACGCTGTTCAGCGGCTACTGGCGCGACGAAGCGGCAACTGCGGAGGATTTTCGCGGTGGCTGGTTCCACATGGGCGACATGTTTTCCCGCCGCGCGGACGGGCGATACGACTACGTGGACCGGCGCAAGTACCTGATCAAATCGGGCGGCGAGAACATCTATCCGGCCGAGATCGAACGCGTGCTGCTCGCCGATCCTCGCGTCGCCGATGCAGTCGTGGTACGGCGGAAGGATTCGCGCTGGGGCGAGGTGCCGGTCGCGCTGGTGGTGGCACGCGAGGCGATCCCGAATGTCGATGATCTGGCGACGCGCTGCCGTTTCGCGTTGGCAGGCTTCAAACAGCCGAAGGAAATCCGGCTCGTTTCGGCCGAGCAGATCGCGCGTTCGACGACCGGAAAAATCCAGCGGCGCGCGCTGGAGGAGTGGGTCGCGTCCAGCCCTCGCTAGTGTTCGCGTGGCGTGTCGCCGGCGGCCTCTGCTTCGGCGCGCTCCTTAACGGCTCGGAATATCCGTCCGAGGTAATCTTGGCGCCACTGCTCTCGCGCCAGATCGACACTTCGATCCGGCTTGTAGTTTTCAATGTCGTTTGGACCCAGGACGCCCTTTTGCACGAGCAGTCTCTCGACCGTATCGGCCCGCTCGCGCATCACCGCCACTTCCTGCGCAAGCGCCACCGCGATCGCCAGAAGATCATCCTGCGCCGGCGTCTCGAGAAAGAGCGGCCGGCCGCCTTTGGCGCTCGGGAGATCGGTCACTTCATGCCTCCGATGATCTTCCAGGTGCCGCGTCCGGCATCCGACGCGCCTTCTGAGAAGACGGTCTGTCCCTGGTAGGCGCGCGACACGAACTGTTCGAATACCGCGTCTTCCGCAAAGCCCGCATCCTTCAGCAGGTTGCGCGCTTTCATTTTCCGCAGCGTCCCCCAGAACGGCTCGTTGTTGTTCGGCCCGTCGAACATCATCATGAAGCCGTTGAAGGGAGAAAGATCCTCGAAGAAGCACAGGTCGATATGCGCGGCGACGCCGTCCGGCTTCAGCACCCGGCGGCACTCCTTCATGATCCGGTGGATCGCCTTGCTGGATGTTTCGTGCAGCACGATGTGCGACACCACGAGATCGAAGTGGTTGTCGGGATAGTCCATCTCTTCGGCATTCATCTGCTTGAAGTGAACCGGAACGCCCATCGCCTCGGCGCGCGCATGCGCATAGCGCAGCACTGGCGCCGCGACGTCGATCGCGTGGATCTCCGAGTTCGGAAACGCCTCCGCATAGGCGAGCGTCGAGTGGCCGACGGTGCAGCCGATGTCGAGGATGCGCAGCGGCCGGTCCCGCATCTGCGGGAATTTCTCGTGGATGAATTGCCCGACAAGCTCACCGGCCTTGCCGAGCTTCGGGCCGAGCCCGCCCATGCCGTAGATGTGCACGCCGCGATCATAGAGCGCACCCTGCGTCACATCGCCCGCGATCGCTTCGCCGTGGTAGCTGCCGGGCATGCAGTGGATGTCGACCGCCGACAGATAGCGCGGCACTTCGAGTGCCGGATCAAGCTCCAGCGAACCCACCGGGTTAGCCACGACTGCCGCGCGCGCCATATCCTCGCGCTGACGCAGGATCGGTTCGGCGGCACTGCACCACATCAATTCCTGCGCGGTGCGATAGAGCGACGCCCAGAGGCGATAGTAGTAGTTGCCGTTCATGACGGCATCGACTTCGTAATTGTCCTGCGGCGGCCTGCCGTGCGCCTTCTCGAAGGCCGGCCTGACCCGCGCTTCGTAGACCGTCTCGATGCCGGGCACGACCTTCTGGGCGAGATAGAGCTTCAGCGACTGGACGAAGTCCTGCCGCGCACGCTCGTCGGCATGCGTGTGCGGCAACAGGCCGTGATCGAACTGCCGTTCCATCAGCATGTCTCATTCCCTTCGAATGAAGCCGAAACGAATTGCGGGCGTGTGGAGGGCGGCGGAGAGCATTCAGCCGCGCCGAACGAGCGTGGATATCGGGCGTCGCCTGAGACCATCGGCGTCGAAATCTCGCAGAAGGGCCGCTTGCGGCCCTGGTCGTTGCATCCATGTGATTGTATGCACGTTGATGGGGATAACGGCAAGCCGCTTAAGTTTTCTTGACTTTTTTGGAGCCTTGCTGATGTAATGTCCGCCTGATTGTATGCAAAATTCATCCAGCGAGATGGGGAGCACATGCGGATCGGTCGTGGCTCGATGAACAAGCTCGCCTTCGCGGCGATGCTGGCGGGTGCCGGCATCGCGCATCCTGCGGCGGCTCAGAAAACCCTGCTCATCCTCGGCGAAAGCGTGCCCGCGAGCCTCGATTATGACGGCCCCTCGGGAAATCACCCCGCCTCGCAGACCGGCTTCCACAATCTGATCGAGCCGCTGGTCGACAACGCGATGGGCGGCAAGACCGAAGACGGCACGCAGCTGCTCGACTTCAACAAGTTCACCGGCGCGCTCGCGGAATCCTGGTCGTTCGATCAGCCGACGCTGACCTGGACCTTCAAGCTGCGCCAGGGCGTGAAGAGCTGCGCCGGCAACACGTTCACCGCCGACGACGTGCTCTATACCTATGCGCGCGCCAAGTCGCTCACCGGCAAGGCGCCGATCGGCTACTTCCTCGCCTCAGTCGCATCGGTCGCGAACTTCACGCCCGCGCTGTTCGCCAAGACACCGGAGGCGATGGAGGCGCGCAAGCTCGGCGACGAGGTCAAGAAAGTCGACGACTATACGGTGCAGATCCGCCAGTCCGCGCCGAACAAGCTGATGCTGCCGGTGCTGACGATCTTCGGCGCGCTGACCTACGACTCCAAAGAGATGAAGGCGCACGCGACCGCCGAGGATCCCTGGAGCCACGACTACACAAACAACGTCAATGCGCCGAGCTTCGGACCGTACTGCCTGGAGAGCTGGAAGAAGGACGAGGAATTCATCGCCAAGGCGAACCCGAACTACTATCGCGGCAAGCCGTATTTCGACCGCATCATCTATCGCAAGGTACCGCAGAGCGCGAACCGCCTCGCGATCCTGCGCACGGGGCAGGCGCAGATCGTCGAGAGCCTGAACCCGCGCGAGATCGAGAGCCTGCGCAAGGTACCGAACATCGCGATCGGCGGCGGATATCTCAACGCCACGATGATCATGCTGCTCAACTTCAAGAGCAAGCCGTTCGACAACCCGCTGATCCGCAAAGCGATCGCCTACGCGGTGCCGTACCAGGACGTCATCAAGACTAGCTATTTCGGCGAAGCCAAGCAGTGGGAAGGGCTTATTCCCTCCGCCTACCCCGGCTACATCAAGCCGAAGGAGAAATATTCCTACGATCCCGCCAAGGCGAAGCAGCTTCTCGCCGAGGCCGGCTATCCCGACGGCAAGGGCCTCGAGCAATTCGCCGACAGTTTCAAGCTGTCCTATGCGTCCGAGCGCGAAACCAATCTTGGTCCGACCGCCACACTGCTGCAGACGCGCCTCAAGGCGCTCGGCATCCCGGTGGTGCTGGATCCGCAACCCGCAACGCAGCTTGCGGATCGCCAGCTGGTGAAGAAAGACTTGCCCTTCTCGCTCTACGACCAGTCGAAGCCGGTCGGTGTCGATCCCGCCTACGCGATGCAGCTTTATTTCGTGACGCCGCCGCGCGGCGTCAACAACATGACCAACTTCTCCGACCCGAAGCTCGACGAACTGTTCACCAAGGCGCAAATCGAGCCGGATACCGCTAAGCGCAATGCGTTCCTGGCTGAAGCCCAGGAACTCCTGATGGACAGGTTGCCGTTCGTGCCGGTGGTCGAGAACAAGCTGCAGTTCGCGATGCAGAGCAAACTGAAGGGTCTCGTGCTCTACCCGCACCAGAACCTGATCTGGCGCCACCTGCACGAATAGCATGATCGGCCGCTTCGTCCTCAAACGCCTCGCAATCGCACTCCTGCAACTGATCGGCGTCGCGCTCGTCGTATTCTTCCTGATCCGCATGCTGCCGGCCGACCCGGTCGCACGCCTGGTCGGACTGAACGCGAGCCCGGAAGCCTACGAGCAGTCCGCGCGTGCGCTCGGCGTCGATCAACCGCTATTGCAGCAATTCGCGAACTTCCTCGGCGTGTTCTCCAACTCGGGACAGGGCGGCCTGCTGCAGGGCAATCTCGGCGTCTCGTGGGTCACGAACACGCCCGTGCTGACGGAAATCCGCGACGTCCTGCCGGTCACGCTCGAGATCGTCACCTATTCGCTGCTGCTCGCGTTTCTCATCGCGTTGCCCCTCGGCCTTGCGAGCGCGCGCAAGCCCGGCGGGATTGCGGATCGCATCACGCTGATCTGGGGCATGTTCGCGGGCGCCCAGCCGGACTTCTGGTGGGGCCTTCTGTTCGTCTTCGTTTTCTATTTTCTGCTTAACTGGGCACCGCCCCCGATGGGCCGCATCGATGCGATGATGACGGCGCCGCACGCGATCACTGGATTCATGACCATCGACTCGCTGTTGCAAGGCCGCTTCGACGTGTTCTTGTCCGCCCTGCATCACCTGATGCTGCCGGTGCTGACGCTCGTCTACGTGGTCTCCGGCGCCATCGTGAAAATGGTGCGCACCAACACGCTTCGCGCGCTGCAGTCCGACTACATTCTCTATGCCCGCGCCTCCGGCCTGCCCGAGGCGCAGGTCGCGCGTTACGCGCTGCGCGCCGCTCTCACCCCCGCGATCACGCTGGTGGGCATCTTCTACAGCGTTCTCCTTTCGGCGGCCGTCACCATCGAGGTGGTATTCACGATGGGCGGGATTGGGCAATATGCGGTGCGTTCGATCCTCGCGTTCGACTATCCGGCGATCCAGGGCGTCGTCCTGGTCGTCGCGTTTGTGTCGCTGATGATCTATCTGCTGCTCGACATCGTGCACGCCTATCTCGACCCGCGCATCCGGTACTGACGCGATGGCAAACAATCCCGCAGCGGTTCCAGAAGAGGTCGATCAGCACATCGACGTCGCGCTGTTACACACCGATCGCCGCTTCAAGTTTCGCGAGCGCCTGCGCAAGGATCCGCTGTTCCTGATCGGCTGCATCATCGTCGCATTGTCGCTGTTCCTCGCCGCCTTCGGGCCCTACATTGCACCGCACGATCCGACCGCGGCCACAAGCGCGATCGGAGAGCCTCCCCCCGCGCTCGCCGATTGGCCGAGATTGCTGCTCGGCTCGATCCGCGGCATGAACGAAACGCCGCCGCACTGGCTCGGCACCGATCAATCCGGCCTCGACGTTCTCTCCCGGCTGATCGTGGCTCCGCGCACCGACATCACGATTGCGCTCGCCGGCGCCTTGCTCTCGCTCGCGCTCGGCACGATCATCGGTCTCGTCACCGGCTTCTACCGCAACTGGATGACCGAAATCGTGATGCGCGTCTCCGACGTGCTGCAGGCGTTTCCGGTCTTCATCACCGCGATGCTGCTGGTGACCCTTTCGGGCCGCTCGGTCGTCAACATCGTGATCGCGCTCGCCCTCGTCTACACTCCCATCTTCGTGCGATTGACGCGCGCCGAAGTGATGAGTCAATCGGCGCGCGGTTACGTCGAGGCGGCGCGCGCGGCCGGCAACCGGCCGCTGATGATCGCGATCAAGCACATCCTGCCGAACTCGATGGTGCCGGCGCTGGTGCAAACCTCGGTCACGATCGGGTTTGCGATCATCCTCACCGCCGGACTGAGCTTTGTCGGTGCCGGCGTACGCCCGCCGACACCTGAATGGGGGCTGATGATCTCCCACGGCGCATCGCAGCTCATTCTCGGCGAATGGTGGACGTCAGTGTTCCCCGGCATCGCGATGACAATCACGGTGTTCGGCTACGCGGCGATCGCGCGCGCATTCGAAGAATGGTTCCGCTAGTGGCGGGCGACGTCATCCTGAGTGCCCGCGGACTGAACGTCGCGTTTCCGCGCGAAGGCGGCGAAGCGCGCGTCGTCAAGGATTTGTCGCTCGACATTCGTGCCGGCGAATTCGTCGGGCTGATGGGCCAGCCGGGTTGCGGCAAGTCGACCGCATCCGTTGCCCTGATGGGGCTGGTGAAGCCGCCCGGGCGCATCGTTTCCGGCTCGGTCTCGTTCCTCGGCCGCGACCTGCTCACGCTTGACGAGCCGCAGTTGCGCGAGGTGCGCGGCAAGGACGTCGGTCTGATTGTGCAGAACCCGCGCACCTCGCTGCACCCGATGCTCAAGGTCGGCACGCAGATCGCCAACGTCTATCAGTCGCACAACAAGGCCGGCTCGCGCGAAGCCTGGGGACACGCGATCGAAATGCTCCGCATGGTCGGCATCAACGATCCCGATCGGCGCGCACATGCCTACCCACACGAACTGTCCACCGGCATGACGCAACGCGTGCTGATCGCGATGGCATTGTCGTCGCGTCCGCGCCTGCTGATCGCTGACGAGCCGACGTCCGGCCTCGACGTGACGATCCAGGCCCAATTTCTCGACCAGATGTGGGAGGCTACCCAGGCGACGGGCTCGGCCGTTCTGCTGGTGACGCAGAACCTCGGAATCGTGGCGAATTACTGCGACCGCGTCCTGATCATGGCGGACGGGACGATCGTCGAATCCGCGCCGGTGCGCGAGTTCTTCCAGGCGCCGCAGAACGACTACTCGAAAAAGGTACTCGCGCTGCAGCGCGCCGCGCAGGGGAACGACCCCGACGCACCGCTGGCGCGCTCGGCCGACGTGCCTCCAGGCGCGCCGCTGATCTCGGTGCGCAACCTCTCCAAGGACTTCGACATCCGCGGCTCCAAGGCCAAGGTCCACGCGGTGGATCAGGCCGCTTTCGACATTCGCCCGCGTGAATGCCTTGGGCTGGTGGGCGAAAGCGGCTCCGGCAAGACCACCGTCGGCCGGTGCCTGCTGCGGCTCGAAGCTCCGACCGCTGGCGAGGTCCTGTTCGGCGAGATCCCGCTGCACGCCATTCCGGACGACGAGCTCCGGCACTTCCGCACCAAGCTGCAGATCGTGTTCCAAGATCCGTTCGACTCGATGAACCCGCGCTGGAGCGTGGCCGAGATCGTCGGCGAGATGCTCGACCTGCATACGGATTTGCGCGGTGTGGAGAAGGACGCCCGCATCGATGAACTGCTCGCCCTGGTCGGGCTCGATCGATCGATCAGGAACGTGTCGCCGCATCAGTTGAGCGCGGGGCGTCAGCAACGCATCGCCATCGCACGTGCGATCGCCACCAATCCGGATTTCATCGTCCTCGACGAGCCGACCTCGGCGCTGACGCCGGAGACGACCGCCGAGATCATCCGCCTGCTGATGGACCTCTCGCGCCGCCTCGGCATCGCGTATCTGTTCATTTCACACGACCTGACCACCGTGCGTTACATCTGCCATCGAGTGGCGGTGATGTATCTCGGCCAAGTGGTGGAGATCGGCACCAAGGAGCAGGTCCTCGGCGCGCCGCGCCATCCCTACTCCAAAGCGCTGTTGTCGTCGCACCTCTTCCCGGACCTGAGCCACCGCCGCGTCGAGCGGACCGAACGGATGAGCCTCAAGGGCGAAATCCCGAGCCCGATCGATCTTCCGAAGGGCTGTTACCTATACGGCCGCTGCCCTTCGCAGGTGGAGCGCTGCCGCGACATGCCGCAGCAGCTCGCCGCGTTGCCGGATGCTCGCAAGGTGCGCTGCTGGCGCGTCGACGCCGGGGAGATCTGAGTATGGAGGTCGCGAAGCTCTTTCGTGACGTATTGCCTCCCGATCGCGTGAGCGAGGACCCCGACACGCGGCGGCTCGCCGCGAGTGATATTGCCTTACCCGCCGCGACAGTCCCAGCTTGCGTGCTGTCGCCACATGACGAGTCCGAGGTGGTGGCGCTGGTGCGCGCTGCGCGGACCGAGGGCGTCGCGCTGCATCCGCGCGGCGGCGGCTGGTCCTATACCGGGGCGTATACGCCGCAATCCGAACGCAGCGCCGTCGTCAGCATGCAGAATGTCGGTGGCATTGCGGTCGATGCCGAACGCCAAACTGCGACTGCCGGTGGTGGAGTCACCTGGGCGGCGCTCGACGACACCTTGAAAGCGCAAGGTCTGCGCGTGCCGAGCTTCGGGCCGCTCTCCGGCATCGGCGCGCAAGTCGGCGCGACGGCCGCGCAGGAAGGCGGCTTCTTCGGCGCCGCCGGCCATGGACCGGTCGGCCAGAACAGCGTTGCGACCGTCGACATGGTCGATGGGCATGGCGAGCGCCAGCACCTGACCCAGTCGGACCGCCACGATGCAGTGCTCGCGCCGCAGCCCCTCACCGGCGACTGCGGCGCTTTCGGCATCAAGACCACCGTCACGCTGAACCTGATGCCGCGGCCGCAGACGACGGTGTTTGCATCGTTCTCGCTGCGCGACGGCGATGCGGCGATCCGCGCGATGGCTTCGCTCGCAGGTCTCCCGGGCCTCGGCGAGTTGTTCGTGTTCGATGAGGGAATGCACCGCAATCTTGCGGCGGCCGGCTTCACGGTCCTCGAGACGGCGGGCATTGCTGGCGATCTCCTCAGTGCGAAGGGAAGTTGGACCGACCGCATCGGTGGACTGATCCGCACCGCACGAGCCGGCCGGGCGCATCTCGCCGAGGTGCCGTGGTCGCTGCACCTGTCGATCGACGGTTCGCAGGATGAGGCAGAAGGAGCGCGCGCCGAGGCCGCGCGGCGTATCGCGGCGTTCGATGGCGAAGCGATCCCGGACGTCATTCCGCGCGTGACGCGGGCCAAACCATTCCGGCCGATCAAGGCACTGATCACACCGCTGGGAGAACGCTGGCTCCCCTCGCATGGCCTGGTCGATCCATCGGCCGCACCGGCCTTTCTCAAGGCGCTGCAGGCGGTGCTTGCAGTCAGTGCCGACGAGCGCAAACAGCATCGCGTCCGCTCAGGCTTCCTGATCGCCCTGCTCGGGCCACGCGTCACCATCGAGCCGCAGCTCTACTGGCCGGACGCGTTGAGTGATTATACGCGCACGATGGCTCAGCCGGATCAGGTGAAGCAATTCGACGCCACACCGCCGAACGAAGCAGGCCGCGCCCTCGCCTACCGCCTGCGGACGCAGTTGATCGGCGCAATGACGGCCGCGAATGCCGGTCACTTCCAGATCGGCCGCACGTACGCGGCGCATCCGAGCGTGCCGGCCGACGCGCGCTCAAAATGGCCCGCGCTGAAGCAGAGGTTCGATCCGGACCGGATCATGAATCCAGGCGCGCTCGGGCTTTAGGCGGCTCTTTCAGCCGGTCCCTTCGGCACCGCGGCCAGAAGCTTGCGCGTGTACTCGTGTTGCGGATGCCGCAGCACGTCGGCTGGAGCGCCCTGCTCCACGATGCTGCCGGCCTGCATGACGGCGACGTCGTCGCAGAGGTGATGCACCAGCGCGAGATCATGGCTGATGAAGATCATCGTCAGCCCGAGCCGCTTGCGCAGCTGGATCAGCAGCCGCAGGATCTGCGCCTGCAGCGAAACGTCGAGCGAAGAGACCGGCTCGTCTGCGACCAGAAGTTCCGGCTTCATCGCCAGCGCGCGCGCAATCGCAACTCGTTGGCGCTGGCCGCCGGAGAGTTGATGCGGATAGCGCGCCGCAAAGCTGCGGTCGAGCCCGACCTGCTCGAGCAGGTCCGCGATGGCCCGCTCGCACTCGCTTTTCGGCACATCGGCTAGCTGCAGGCTTTCGCCGAGCGTGCGGCGTACCGTCTTGCGCGGGTTGATCGAGGCGGTCGAGTCCTGAAACACCATCTGGAAACGGCGGCGGAACGGCTGCAGCGCGCTACCCTCGAGCGCCGTGATATCCGTACCGTCGAAGCGGATCGTGCCGGTGGTCTCACGCTCCAACCGCATGATGATCTGCGCCAACGTCGACTTCCCGCAACCGCTTTCACCGACCAGACCGAGCACGCCGCCGCGCTCGAGCCGGAGGCTCACGTTCTTTACGGCGTGCAGCGGCCGGCTCGCGCCGAACATGCGCGGCAACAGCCGCCGTTCGAGTTCGTATGTCTTGCTGATGTTATCGAGCTCAAGCAGCGCGCTCATGCCTCGGCCCTCCAGCAGGCCACGCGGCGCGATGCGCCGACACGCTCGGGGGGACGCTCGGCGCATTGCACGACCTGCAAGGCACAGCGCGGCACGAACGGACAGCCGGGTCCAAGGCGCCCGGCGACCGGCGGCGAACCCTCGATCGAGTTGATCGCGCCCGGCGCATCGGAGAGCCGCGGAACGCAGGCAAGCAGCGCGCGCGTGTAGGGGTGGCGCGGCGTTGCGAACAGCGCCGAGACTGGCGCCTCCTCCATCAGCATGCCGCCGTAGAGAACCACGGCGCGGCCGCACACCTGCGACATCAGGTCGAGATTGTGCGTGATGAACAACAGCGCTAGCCCGAGCCGCTCGCGCAGGTCGGCGAGCAGCTCGACGATCTGTGCCTGCACGGTCACGTCGAGCGCCGTCGTCGGCTCGTCCGCGATCAGCAGCTTGGGCCGGCACGCGATCGCCATCGCGATGAGAACGCGCTGGCGCATGCCGCCGGAGAACTGATGCGGATACTGGGCCAGTCGCGATTCCGGCTCACGAATGCCGACCATGCCGAGTGCATCGACCGCAATCCGGATCGCCTCCGCGCGGCTGCAACGACGATGCGCCGTGATGACGTCGGTCAGTTGCTGCCCGATGGTGAACGCCGGGTTCAGCCCGGACAGCGCATCCTGGAACACCATCGAGATCGCGCTGCCGCGCAAGGGGCGCATCATCCGCTCGTCCGCGGACGCAAGGTCCTGGCCGTCGAAACGAATCGTTCCTTTCAGGATGCGAACCGGCGGACGAAGAAGCTGCAGGATTGCCAGCGCCGTCTGGCTCTTTCCCGAACCGGATTCGCCGACGAGCCCGACGGCCTCGCCTGCGTCGACCGTAAAACGTAATCCGCGCACGAGTTCGGCCACACCAGTAACGGTCGGGTATCCGACGTGGAGATCCTCGATCTCGAGCAGCGCCATGTCAGGCCACCACCGAGATGCCGGCGGCGCGGCGCGGGTCGAGGAATTCGCGCAACGCGTCGCCGAGCAGGTTGAAGCCGATCACGCTGAGCGAGATCGCCAGCCCGGGGAACACGTAGGTCCACCACTCGCCGGAGAAGATGTACTTGCGCGCATCTGACAGCATGCCGCCCCAACTCGGGTTCGGCGGCTCAACGCCGAGTCCGACGAAGCTGAGGCTCGCTTCGACCACGATGCCGACCGCAATCAGCAATGTCGCCTGCACGATCACCGGCGAGAGGCAGTTCGGCAGCACGTCGCCGAACATGATGGCGAGACGCGACGCGCCCTGCATGCGCCGCGCACGGACATAATCCGCGTTGCTCTCAACCAGTGCGCCGCCGTAGGTGACGCGCGCAAGCGGCGGGATATAGAGAATCCCCACGAGCAGGATGATCTTGCTCTCGTTCGGCAGCATCCACGGCCCGACCGGCAGCGGACCGACACCCACGATGCCGACGACTGCAATGGCCCAGATCAGCATCGGGATCGACGCGAGACCGTCGACCGTCCGCATCGTGACCTGCTCCCACAGACCGCGCACGTAGCCGGCGCTGAGGCCGATCGTGACACCACCCAGGGCGCCGATCGTCACCGCCAGCACGCCGACCGTGAGTGACGGCCGCGCACCCCAGACGATGCGGCTCAGGATATCGCGCCCGTTCTGGTCGGTACCCAGCCAGTGCGCGGCGCTCGGCGGCATCAGCTTGCGGGCAAGATCGATCGCGAGCGGATCGTAAGGCGCGATCCACGGCGCGAGCAGCGCCATCAGCGCCGCACCGGCGACGAGAAAGAGACCGATGCAGGCCTCGGGACGGCGCAACAGGGCCCTCACCGCGAGAGCCTCGGATCGAGCCAGACATACAAGAGGTCGGCGATCAGGTTCGCGGTTAGGAACACGGCCGTGATGACGAGCACCACGTTCTCGATCATAAGGTAATCGCGGCGGAAGATCGCGCTCAGCAGAGCGCGCGACATGCCGGCGATGTTGAACACCTGCTCGATGATCAGCGCCCAGCCGAACATGTAGCCGAACGACATCGCCGCCACGGTGACGACCGGCGGAAGCGCGTTCTTCAGCACATAGGTCAGGATGCGGCGGCGCGGCAGCCCCATCGCGCGCGAGACGCGCACATGGTCCGCCAGCAACACGTCGGCGACCGACGAGCGCGTCATGCGGCTGATGATGGCCACATAATAGAGTCCGAGCGCGATCGCGGGCAGCGCCAGCGACTGAAGGTGCGCCACGGCCCCTGCCCGCCACGGCACGTATCCGCCGGCCGGGAACCAGCCGAGCGACACGGCGCCCCAGGCGATCAGCATCAGCCCAAGCCAGAAGCCCGGGATCGACACGCCGACGACCGAGACGATGCGTGCAAGGTGATCAATCGCCTGCCCCTCGTACAGCGCCGAGATCACCCCGAGCGGAACCGCGACCACCAGCGCGAAGACGAACCCCAGCAACACCAGTTCGAGAGTGACGGGAAACGTGTCGGCGATCTGCCGCGAGATCGAGGTGTCATCGATGATCGACTTGCCGAAATCCCCGCGCGCGGCGTTGCCGATCCAACTCGCGTACTGCCGCCACAGCGCCTTGTCGAGGCCATGGTCGCGGTCGAACTCGGCGATATCCGCCTCGGTGGCATCGATGCCGAGCACCACTCGTGCCGGCGACACCGGGATGGTGTGCACCAGCACGAACAGCACGACGCTCACGGCCAGCAGCGTGAGGAACGAACTCGCAATCCGGCCGCCGACGGCCCACATCGAATTCCGCTCCGGTCAGCCGAACTGAACGTCGCGCGTCCAGATCGAGAGGCCCGTATTCGGCTTGAAGTTCTTGATCTCGGAACGCCACGCATTCGAGACGCCGACGAAGCCGAGCCAGATGTTCGGGCAATCCTCCGCGAGGATCGCCTGGATCTTCTTATAGATCGGATCGAGGTGCGCCGCGTCCTGATACTTATAGCTTTCCTTCATGGCCTCATCGAGCGCCGGGCTGGTCCAGCCGGACGACTTCGACATGAGTTGGTCGGCCTGATAGCAAATCTGGATGATGAAGGTCGGATCGCTCGGCCCCATCAACGGAAGCAGCGAGGCGACCTGCGTTCCGGCGATGTCGCGTGTGAGGATTTGCGGCATCTCCATCCCGGTGATCTTCATCTTGATGCCGATCGCCGCCAGCTGCGACTGCATCACGACGGCCGCATCGGTCGAGTCGAACAGATACGGCGGCGACGGCACCAGCAGCTCGAACTCGGCATTCGAAGCATATTTCGACTTCGCCAGATATTCCTTCGCCTTCGCGGGATCGTATCCGATCGCCTTGTCGGCCTCGGCATTGTGATATGACACGACAGTCGGCGCCGGCACGGCGCTCGGGTCCATCAGTCCGTAGAACACGTCCTTGGCGATCTTCTTGCGGTCGATCGCGCACGACACTGCCTTGCGGAAGTTTACGTCGTCGAACGGCGCGCGCTTGGTGTTGGTCTGCATGAACCACATGCCACCCACCGCGACCTTGCTGCCGGTCTGGATACCCGGCGCAGTCTTGAGCCGTTCGAACTCGCGCGGCGGCGGCGCGCTGATGATCTGCGCCTGGTTGGTCATCAGGTAGGCGACGCGCGCGGCGTCCTCGGTGACGATCTTCGCGACCATGCGGTCCCACGCGGGCACGCCTTTGCGCCAGTAGTTCGCATGCTTCTTCACCTCGAGATAGTCGTTCTGCTTCCACTCGACGAAGACGCCCGGACCGGTGCCGACGCCAACCGGCGCGTTCTTGAACGCCTCATCGCCGAGCTTCTCGCGGCTCCCCTTCGGGAAGATCCCCATGAACTTGGTCATGTACTGGAACCAGGGGCGATACGGATGCTTCATCTTGAAGACGATCCGGGTCGGGCTCTCGATCACGATTTCCTGGATCGGAGCGAACAGCGTGCGGCGCGCCGACTTGTTCTTCGGATCGAGCATGTACTCGTAGGAGTACTTCACGTCTTCGGCGCTGAATTTCGCTCCGTTGTGAAACACCACATCGTCGCGCAGATCGAACTTGAAGATCGTCTGATCGTCGGAGATTTCCGGCATCTTGTGCGCCAGCGACGGTCCGACATTGCCGTCGAGATCGACTTCCAGCAGGTTCTCGAACACGAGATTGCTGACCGCCATGGAGTCATGATTCGAGATCTGCATCGGGTCGAGCGTCGTGGGATTGTTCGGCAATGCGATCGTCAGCGTCTTGTCGGCGCCGAGCACGATGTCGGGATCGAACAGCGAGATGCCGGCGAGCGCGCCGGTGCCGAGGAACGATCTGCGCGTGAAGCTCATGGTGTCCTCCTCAATGCGGGGATTGTTTCAGGCTTGCGATGGCGGGGGTGCAGCGAACGAAGCGGCCGTCGGGCGCGGGCAGAAGCGGTTGCGGCTGCTCGCGGCATGACGGTTGGGCGACCGGGCAGCGGCTCGCCAGGTAGCAGCCGCGCGGCAGATCGATCGGGCTCGGGATTTCGCCGCTCAGGGTTTGCAGGTCGGTGCGGTCGACACGGCGGCGCGACGGATCGGCGACCAGGTGCGCACCAAGCAGCGCCTTCGAATACGGATGCAGCGGGCTGCGGAAGATCTGCTCGCGCGTCCCGATCTCGACGATCTGGCCGAGATACATCACGGCGACGCGATGGCTCATGTGCTCGACCGTGTTCAGATCGTGCGAGATGAACAGGTACGAGACACCAAGCCGTGCCTGAATGTCGCGCAGCAGGCGGATGATCGCGATGCGGGCGAGCGGGGTCAGCGCGGATGTCGGCTCGTCGAGCACGATCAGTTCGGGTTCGACCGCGATGGCGCGTGCGATGTTGACCCGCTGCTGCGAGCCAGCGCTCAGCGCACGCGGCTTGGCGCGCGCCACGTCCGGACCGAGGCCGACGAGCCGCAGCAGCTCGGTGATGCGCGCCTTGCCGGGCTTTCCGTCGATCGCTTCCGCCAGGATGTCGGCAACGGTCCAGCGCGGATCGAGCGAGTCGAACGGATCCTGGAACACGACCTGCAGCTTGCGCCGCAAGGCGCGCAGTGCCACCGGTGAGGCACGCGTCACGTCAGCGCCCCCGAAGCTGATCTCCCCCGTGTCCGGTTCGACCAGCCGCAGGATGCAGCGTCCGACCGTGGTCTTGCCGGAGCCGCTCTCGCCAACGAGCCCGAGCGTCTCGCCGTGGCCGATGGTGAAACTCACATCGTCGACCGCCTGAACACGCTTCTCGCTGCCGCGCAGCGGAAAGGTCTTGCGCATATCCTTGATCGCAAGCAGTGGCGCCGGCGTCGCATCCGCAAGTGCATCTTCCTTGCGCAACGCGAGAATGGAGCGACTGTAGCTGTCGCGTGGCGCCGCATAGAACGACTGCGTCGGCGCATCCTCGACCTGCCGGCCGTTCTGCAGCACGACCACCCGGTCACAATAGTTCGCGATGATGCCGAGGTCCTGGGTCATCAGCAGCACGGCGGAACCGGCCTTGCGCACGGTGCGCCACATCTCGTCGAGGAATTGCGCCTGGATGGTCACGTCGAGGCCGCTGGTCGGCTCGTCGGCAACGAGCAGCCGCGGGCCCGAGCCGAGCGCCATCGCGATCAGTACGCGCTGCGCCATTCCGCCGCTGATCTCGTGCGGATAGGCCTGCGCGCGCCGCTCCGGATCGTTCAGTCCGAGCGAGCGCAGCATGTCGATCGCATGCGAGGCGGCCTGCGTGCCGCTCACCGCTTGATGCGAGCGATAGACCGCGCCGATCTGCTGCCCGACGCGATGCAGCGGGCTCAACGCGCCGCGCGGGTTCTGCACGATCAGGCCGATGTCGCGCCCGCGCCGCTCGCGCCGGCTTGCTTCGTCCAGAGCCAGCAGGTCGACGCCTTGCAGCAGCACCGATCCCCCACTGATGCGCCCGGGCCCGCGCGTCAGCCCGAGCAGCGCCAGCGCCAAGGTCGATTTTCCGCTGCCGGAGTCACCGGTGAGGCCCACGATCTCGCCCGGCGCGATGGTCAACTTGAAGTCCTCGATCGCGGCGCGGCCGCCGTAGTCGACGTTGAGACCGCGAACATCGAGCACGGGGGCGGCGTCACTGGGCATATTTGCGCTCCAGTCCGTTGCCGAATGCCGCATAACCGAAGACCGTCAGCGAGATCGCCAATCCAGGGAATAGCGACGACCACCATTCGCCCTGGATGAGTTCGTTTGCGCTCGCCGCGATCATCAGGCCCCACTCGGGCGTCGGCGGGCGCACCCCGGCGCCCACGAAGCTCAGCCCCGCCGTCATCAGGATCGCGAACCCGATCGTGACCGAAGCCTGGATCAGCGACGGCGCCATTGCGTTGGGCAGCACATGACGCAACGCGATGAAGCTCTCGGCCTTGCCGAGCACACGTGCGGCATCGACGAAACCGCGATGACGCTGCGACAGCACCTCGGCGCGCGTCAGCCGCACGTAGATCGGCGTGTAGAGAAACGCGAGCGTCAGAACGATGGTCGTGTTGCTGCGGCCCGCAAGCGTGACCAGGATCATGCCTGTGATGAAGACCGGAAACGCCTGGATCAGGTCGGAGATGCGCATCACCGTTCCGGCCACCCACGGGCGCGCGAAGCCCGCAAGAAGCCCGAGCAGGCTGCCGAGCATCAGCGACACGATATTCGCGCTGACCGCGATGGCGACATCGGTTCGCGGCGCGGCGATCACGCGCGAGAACACGTCGAGCCCGGTCGAATCGGTGCCGAACCAGTGGATCGGATCGTGCGGCGCACCGGTGATGACTTTCCACAGAAGGCCCGGCACTGCGCTGAGCGCCGGCGGCGGTTCGCTGATCTCGAAGGTTGGACGGTTCGGATCGTATGGCGTGATCCACGGTCCAACCACCATCAGCACGAGCGAGAGTGCGACCAGTACGGAGCCGAGCCGGAACAGGAACGACGGCGCGGGCTTGGCGATATGCATCGCGCCTGCATCGTTGAGATCCAATACCTCGCTCACGACGCGAGCCTCGGGTCGATCCAGGCGTGGATCACGTCGAGCGCCAGATAAACGAACAGTGAGATCGCCGCGATCACGAGCACGACCGCCTGAATGGCAGGGTAGTCGAACGCAAGTACCGAACGCACCGCATACTGTCCGATGCCGCCGAGCGAGAACACCGTCTCGATCAGCACCGCGCCACCGAGGATGTAACCATAGAGCACGCCGAGCAGCGTCAGCGCCGGCACCAGCGCGTTCTTCAGGGCGATCAGGGCGACCCGCCATGGCGGTAGACCGCTGGCGTGCGCGTAGAGCACGTAGTCTGCGCCGAGAACGCGCACCATGTTCTGACGTACCATCTTGATGATCGGGCCGGAGAGGACGAACACCTTGGTGGCGACCGGCAGCATCAGGTGGTGCACGCCATCGCGGAATGCCGTCATGTTGCCGGCGAGCAGCGAGTCCACCGTGATGAAGCCGGTGACCGAGGCCGGCGGCGTCGACATCGGATCGAGCCGGCCGAGCGGCGGCGGCGCCCATCCGAGTATCGCGAAGAAGATGTAGATGAACAGCAGCCCCCACCAGAACTCGGGCTGGGAGCCCGCGAACAGGCTGTAGGTGAAAGTCGCGGTGTCGGCGACACCTCCGGGCCGCAGCGCGCACAGCATCCCGAGCGGGACGGAGATCAGGAACGCCAGGATGAAGCTGATCGTGATCAGCTCGATAGTGATCGGCAGGACGTTGCGGATGTCCTCCGTCACCGGCGCGCCGCTGACCCAGGAGCGGCCGAAATCACCCTTCGCAACGCCGACGATGTAGTTGCCGAGCTGCTCGAGCACCGGCCTGTCGAGCCCAAGCGCCTGCTGCGATATCCGGTACGCCTCAGGCGTCGCGTTCATCCCGACGAGGCGCGCCACAGGATCGGCCGGCAGCAGGCGGATCGCGAAGAACACGACCAGCACCAGCCCGACAAGCTGGAACATCGCGACCAGGAGCCGCCGGGCGATGAAGTTCAGCAACGCGTGGCTTCCTCAGCGCTGGAGCGTCAGGTCGATGAAGTGAATCGAGTTCTCCGGATGCCAGGTGATGCCGGAGAGCTTGTTGGAGAATGCCCACTCGGTCTTGGTCTCGACCAGCGGGATCCAGGCCAGATCGTTCTGCAGCGTCTCCTGGATCTGCTTCAGGATCGCGAGCCGCTTGGCGTCGTCCATCTCGACCTTCGCTTCGAGAAACAGGCGGTCGACCTCCGGGCTCGAGTAGTTGTTGAAATTGTTCACGCCGCCGCTGGCCGCGGTCACGAAGAACAGGTTCGTTGCGTAGCCGACGTCCGGCCCAACCGGCTTCTCCTGATCAGAGAGCGCCATCGGCAGGTCCTTCTTGACGACGCGCCGATCGGCCATCTGCGTCTGCGGCAGAGGATCGAGCTGCACCGGAACGCCGACATCCTTCAGCGCAGCCTGGATCACGGTTGCGATCGGCCCGAGGAACGACTCGCGCTCGGCCACGAAGGCGAGCTTGAAGGCGTCGGGAAACTTCTCCAGCCCCTTCCCGTCCGGATAACCGGCCTCGGCGAGCAGCTGTTTCGCCTTTGCGACGTCAGTCGCATATTGCGACGACGGCTTCACATAAGCGTTGAGCGAGCGCGCGAAGTGCCCCTCCATCCGCTGTGCCGAACCGGCGTAGCCGACGGTCGCGATCTGCTGGTACGGCATCGCGTAGGCGATCGCCTGGCGCAGTTTCTGATTGTCGAACGGCGCAGTCTTTCGGTTGAGGCCGAGGATCAGAATCTCGTTGCCATAGATGCCCGAAACCTTCACGCCGGGCGCATTTCGCAGGCCATTGAACTCGCGCGTGGTGAGGCGCTGCGTCAGCTGCGCGCTGCCGCCGCGCAGTGCCAACGTGCGGTTGGAGCTCTGCGGCACCTTCTTGATGACGATGCGCTCGACGTTCGGCTTGCCGCGATAATAATTCGGGTTGGCCTTGAGGACGAACTCGTCGTCTTTCACCCACCGCTCGAGGCAATAGGCGCCGAAGGCAGGCACGTTGACGGTGTTGACATAGTCATGTGTCCACGGATCGGCCTCCGTCGCATGCTTCTTCATTTCCTTGCTGTCGTACGGATAGGTCGAATAAATCGTCATCACCATCTGGAACAGGCGGTTCGGCACCGACTGCTTGATCTTGACGGTATAGTCGTCGACCTTGGTGACCGCATCACCGAGGCTTCGGTCGGCACCAGGCTTGAGCACGTCGCGGGTGAAGCCATCGATCGACGCGAGATTCGCCAGGAACCAGCCGATCGGCGCCTTGCCGCTCACCGACTTCGCGCGTGCAAACGTATAGAGCACGTCGTCCGCGGTGAACTCGTTGCCGGCGCAGCTCTTCACGCCCTTGCGCAAATGGAATGTCCACGTGAGGCTCTTCTCGTCGAACTCCCATTTCTCGACAAGGCGCCCTTCGTATTTCGAATAATCGAGCGTGCGTATCCCTTCGGCGTTGGCTGGGCCGTACGGGTAGTAGATGTAGGGTTCGGAGAGATTGATGAAGCCAGTCTGCGACGTATTGATCGAGACCGACGGCCCGTCATAATCGAGGCCCGCCGGCACGTCCTCAGCGAGGAACAGAATCTGGTTCTGCGCGAGCACCGGCATGGTCGCGAGCAAAGCGGCCGTCAGGCCCGCCAGAATGGTCTTCATGCAGGTCTCCCTTGGATGCGTCAGGCCAATAGCGGCTCTGTCAGTTCGCGGACGTCGGTGAGTTGTTCGAGGTGGTCGACGAGATCGATGAGCGTCTCGCCGGCGCCCTCGCGCAGCGGTACTTCCGCAAAGTCGACGCAGCGGCGGAACTTCGTCAGGTGCTGCTCGCGTGTGAAGCGGCGGGCCGGATTCGCCAGCATGATGGTGCAGTTCCAGCGCAACGTGGTGCCGTCCTTCAGCGTGATGACGACCTGCTGCGGCACCAGCGCATTCGGGTCCGGATTGCCGTCGGATTCCATTGTGACGCGTTTCGCAAGCTCGTGCGTGAGCGGGTCGGTCAGCTCGGCACCACGGTAGTGCGCAAGATCGATCTTGCCGTGCTGTAGCACCTTCGCGCCGACAAACGGCATGCATAGCCGCGCGTAGTTTGCGTTCGGCGAAGGAATGTCCGGGCGGCCGCACAGGCGCTTGATCAGCGGTGGACCGATCACATTGACGGACACGACATCGGCTGCCTCGAACGGATGCTGCTCGCGCAGCGCCATGATGCCTTCGATACCGCCATGCGTCGCGCGACCCGCCGGATAAGGCTTGTGACTCATCTCGCTGACGAGCCACTTCTTGCCGAGGCCGTCCCAGGTCGGCTGGAAATCCCACGTGCCTTCGAACAGGCGCATGTAGCCGAATGGGCCTTCGAACACGTCGCGCGGGCCCGGCAGCCCGGTCGCAGCGATGTCGCATGAGTTGAGCGCGGCGCGGCTGTTGAAGCCGATCTGCATGGGAAGAACGATGCTGCCCTCGACGTGGGACTGCATCGTGCCGCTGGTCTGGCCGTATTGGATGCCGAAGGCATTACACAGCGTCGTCTGATCGAAGCCGGCGAGCCGCCCGACCGCGGCCGTTGCGCCAAACCCTCCGGCGGTCGCCGGACGGAAGAACTTTAATCCCTCGCGTGAGGCGACGCCGAGGTTCGCCGCGACATCGATGCCGACCGCAACGGCAACGAGCAGCTCGCGACCCGAAATGCCGCCCTTGCGTTCCGCGTAGCCGATCGCCGCGGGAAGCAGCGTCGCCATCGGATGCAGCACGGCCTTCTCGTGGACACAGTCATATTCCTGGCAGTGCGCCTGGAAGCCGTTGAGGAACGCGGCGGTCGTGACCGGCGCGCGCCTGCGGCGGCCCCACACGGTCGCGTCCGCTCCCTCGCCCCAGCCGGCGCTTGCGCGGCTGAGTTCTTCGGCGCCGGCCGCCGACGAGCCAGCGATCCCGACGCCGATCGTGTCGAGAATAAAGACCTTGGCCTGGGCGACCGCGTCGGCGCTCAGGGTCTCGAAACGCGTTTCGAGCGCATGGCGCGCGAACCGTTCCGAGGCAACGGGTTCCACGGCGGCGTTCATCGGCTGCCCCGAACGCTGCACTTTATCTCTACCGCTGAACGCCCGATCCGCATGCCACCCTCAGACACCCCCTGCAAACTCTAACACCGCGCTTCTCATTTTGCATACACTTTTGCTTTCTACTCCCACGACAGATTTTCCGGATATTTTGCGGGCTACGGCCGGCCTCGTCGCGCATCCCATCAACTTTATGCGTAAAAATGGGCAATTCTAGTTCAGCACGTGAAGCCCCGCAGACGTCCCATCACGGTTTTCATGACGGTCCGCGTTGACGCTCTCAGCCTCCAG
>DATEKY010000292.1:0-6414 GCA_035277225.1 Xanthobacteraceae bacterium | reverse complement strand
GCGCCGCCACCAGCGAGGGCTTCGCGTCGGGATCGTCGAGGTCGATCAGCCAGGATTCCGAGGTTTCGTGATCGTGCACCGACACCTCGGCGAAGCGGCCGGACTGCAATTGCCCGAGCGAGACGAAATAGCGTTCGTCCTGTTCCTCGTAGACCAGGGTGTCGTCGGCCGCCGTCGTGCCGAGCCGATGGCGGTAGACGCGCGAGGGGCGATGATTGGCATTGAGCCGCACGTAGTAGAAGGCCGATGAATCCCCGGTCCAAACCGGCGCGCCCTCGATATCCGGGATCGTGTCGGCAAGATCGCGTCCCGTCGCGACGTCGCGCACGCGCAACTCGTCGTATTCCGATCCCTTGTCGTCGGCCGACCAGGCGAACAGCTTATGGTCGGGCGAATGGCGCGTCGCGCCGAGCTGGAAATAGGCCTTGCCGGCCGCGAGCGCGTCGCCATCGAGCAGCATCTCTTCCGCGCCGCCGTCGCGCGGCTGGCGGCAGGCGATCGGGTGCTGCCCGCCTTCGCGGTAGCGGTAGTAATAGGCGTGCGCGCCATCCGCGCTCGGCACCGAGGAGTCATCCTCCTTGATGCGCCCCTTCATCTCGGCGAACAGTTTCTCCTGCAGCGGCGCGGTGTGCGCGAGCGCGGCTTGCTCGTAGGCGTTCTCGGCCTCCAGATAGGCGCGGATCGCGGGATCGAGCACGGACGGATCGCGCATCACCTCGCGCCAGTTGTCGGCGCGCAGCCACGCATAGTCGTCGGTCAGCGTGACGCCGTGCCGGACGGACGTTGTCGGGCGGCGTTCGGCGCGCGGGGCGGGGGACAGGGCGGTGCGGTTGGACATCATGACTCCAGGTCGGCGGCGATGGGCGCGCGGCGTGCGGACATGACTTTCTCGGAAGGCCGGCTGTCGGGTGAGCCAAGACCTAAGAACGGGCGCGCATGCCGGCAAGTCACGTTCAGCCCCGCCCAAGTGATCGCCCAGGCGGGTGGCGGGAACAACGCTATTCTTTGCAGCAATGCGGCAGGTTTTGTTTGCAGTGCCGAACAGCTTTGGACGAATTCAGATCAGCATGGCACTTTGCCGCAGATGTGGCGGAAAATCGCAATATCGTGATGATGTCCACTGCTGAATCGGCGGTTTATGCTTGAATAATAGCGACCTCAATACTATTGGTTCATGTAATTCCAAGTGTCCGATTCGTAATCGAACCGGACTTGCCTGCGACGACAGGCGGCCGCGGAGGATTTATTGGCGAAATTTGCCATTCTTCGCGCTTAAGTTGCTGATTTCGGCGGTCCCACCCGTGAACAGGACGCGTGAGCCATGAACGAGAACACGGCAGGCGGCGGCTACATCGAGCTGACGGCGGGTATCGTATCGGCCTATGTCAGCAATAATTCGGTCTCGGCGAGCGATATCCCGAGCCTGATCAATCAGGTCCACTCGGCACTGATGCGCGTCTCGGCGGGTCAGAGCGACGCGCAGCCCGAGCCGCTCAAGCCGGCGATCTCGGTGAAGAAGTCGATCACGCCGGATTATCTGGTCTGTCTGGAAGACGGCAAGAAGTTCAAGTCGCTCAAGCGCCACCTCCGCACGCAGTACAATATGACGCCCGAGCAGTACCGCGAGAAATGGGGCCTGCCCCCGGACTATCCGATGGTGGCGCCGAGCTATGCGGCCGCCCGCTCGCAGCTCGCCAAGCAGATGGGGCTCGGTCAGCAGCGCCGCCGCCGCACGAAGTAGCGCGCATGATCCCGAAAAGGCCTGTCCCGGACTTGATCCGGGATGGATACCGGTTTTCGGGCAAGATCATGCGCCGCCAATAAGGCTAAGCGGCTTCGGCCAGCGCGCTCCGCGCGTCCGACTTGATGCGCTCGACCATCGAGCGGAACCCGTTCGAGCGCTGCGGCGTCAGGTGCTCGCGCAGCGCCAGCTTCTCGAACAGCGCGACCGCGTCGGTATCCAGGATCTCGCGCGCCGGCTTGCCCGAGTAGAGCGCGAACAGGATCGCGATCAGCCCGCGCACGATATGCGCGTCGCTGTCGCCGACGAACGAGAGCGTCGGACCCGCCGCACCGTCCGGCGTCACCGAGGTTCCCAGCCAGACCTGGCTGGCGCAGCCCTGCACCTTGTTACCGTCGGTGCGAACCGCGTCCGGCAGCGGCGCGAGCATGCGGCCGAGCTCGATCACATAGCGATAGCGATCGTCCCAGTCGTCGAGGACGGCGAAATTCTCGATGATCTCGTCGATCGTGGTCATGACCACGATATAGGCGGGTCATGCGGGCAGGTACAGTCCGGAAGGCCGAAGCCGTACGTTGTTCTATCGAATGTTACTCCAAACCGGACGCCATTTGGCCCTTCGCGGATCAAGAGCTTGGGCTGATCCGCCTTCCCACTAACCACGGACCAATTGTGATCCGTTCCCCTGTCGGCCAACGGTCACGAGCGGAAGCTGCTGTTGCCACCGGTCCGTTGTTCGGTGATCGCTGGCAGCGAACTGTGTCAGCGTGCCGAATTCTCGCGGTCGCGCCCGAACACCACAGCGTAGTGATATGGAGGAATTTCGATTTGGCGGCGTAGTACGAGCCCGCTCGACTGCACCGCCGCGATGGTTTCTTCAGCGGTTACTCGCAATTCGGTTGCCGGCCCTCTTGGCTCGCCGAGAACTGTCGTCTCCTCGCGTGGCCGAGCGTGCCAATTCACGACGGCAAATAACCCGCCTGGCCGCAGAACATCATCGACCACCCGCGCGAGCCGCGGTTTGTCTGGAACGCCGTGGAACGCGTTTGCCAGAAACACGTGGTCAACGCGCTTATGCACGATTTGGGCAACGTCGTAAGCATCAGCCTCGACGAAGACGCAGTTTGTAAGCCCGCTCTTCATCAGCCGAACGCGCGCCGTATCGAGCAACTTGCCGTCAATGTCGATGGCGGTTACCGCTCGCGCAATCATCGACAGATGCAGGGTGAACCAGCCGCTCCCGGAACATAAGTCGACGACGCTCATGCCGGGCATGACCCCAGCATCGGAGATCACCCTGGCAGGGTTTGTCCAAAGGGCTTCCCACCAGGGGTGATCGGGCATCCCGGCCCCCTCAAAGAAGCCCGGGATTGCCGCCCGACCACTTTCTTCGTCGCTCAAGGCTTGACGGCCAGCAACGAGATGCTCTTCACGCCGAACTTCTTGCTCGCGCCTTTCGCGTTGTCGGAAATGAACTGGTATTGCGGATTGTCTTCCACCTTGACCAGCCGCAGCCCCACCGCCTCGATCATGTGGCGGTAGTTGTCCTGCTGCGCAGCGCCGCCGATACACGCGGCCCAGAGCGTGGAGTTGCAGACGATGCTTTCCGGAAGCTGCACCTCCGTCACGATGTCGGAAATGGCGAACCGCCCGCCGGATTTCAGCAACCGCGCTGCCTCGCGGAACACCTTCGTTTTGTCGGTTGCGAGGTTGATGACGCCATTGCTGATCACCACGTCTGCCACGCCATCGGGCAGCGGCGCTTCTTCGATGTAGCCCCTGACGTATGTCACGTTGAGGAAGTCGCCCCGATCGCGCAGTTTCTCCGCCTTGGCTCGCTGCTCGTCCGTCATATCGACGCCGGTGACCTTTCCGCGCGGGCCGACCTTCAGAGCCGCGATAAAGCTATCCATCCCCGAGCCGCTGCCGAGGTCCACGACCACCTCGCCCGGCTTGAGATCAGCCAGGTGGAAGTAGTAGCCGACACCCGCGAAGGATTCGATCGCCTCCGCAGGCACCCGGTCGAGGTCTTCCGGTGCGTAGCCGAGACGTTCGGCCATGATCCGGCCCATCTCGAAGTGGAAATCGCCATGCGGGTCCTCGGCGACGTTGCGGTACATCGCCTTCACCTTCAATTCGAGTTCCTTGGGATCAAAGCTCGTGGTTGTCGTCATGATCGTTGCCTCCTGGACGGTTCAGCCATGTTGCCCTTCGTGTCCAGGCCAATTGCCACGTATGGTCGGACCGGGGCAGGATGCCCGTGGCCGGATTGGGAGACTTTAAGAGACGCTTGATTTGCTCATTAGATGCGCCTGATTATTTCCCGAGGAACTTCGCGGTTCGTGGGAGTGCCGGGTGCAGCTTGCCTTTGGCGACTATGTCCTCGACAGCGGGCGGCGGGAGCTCAGCCGCAACTCTGTGCCGGTCGCTATGGAGCCGCAGGTTTTCGATTTGCTCCTCTATCTCGTCCAAAACCGCGACCGAGTGGTGACGAAGGATGAATTGATCGCGACCGTATGGAGCGGGCGGATCGTCTCTGATTCCACACTGACGACCCGCATCAACGCGGCCCGAAAGGCGGTCGGAGACAGCGGCGAACAGCAGTCTCTGATCAAGACCTACGCACGCAAAGGCATCCGTTTTGTCGGCGATGTCCGGGCCGATGAGCCAAGTGTCGGCAACGCGGGCTTGTTGGAACAGCACCAAGGAACGCCTGTCTCGCCGGTTGCCGCGACGACACCTCCGGCCACTGGCCTCAATTGGGGTGGAAAGCCGACTCTCGTGGTTCTGCCGTTCAACAATCTGAGTGGCGATCCCGAGCAGGAATATTTCTCAGACGGCATCACCGAAGATCTTATTACCGCCCTGTCGAAGTACCATTCCCTCATGGTGATCGCGCGTAATTCAAGCTTCGCGTTCAAGGGCGCTGGCAGCGAGGCGCGCCGCATCGGCTTGACCCTGGGTGCGGACTATTTGCTTGAGGGAAGCGTCCGCAAAATCGGGCAACGCGTGCGCATTACGGCCCAGTTGGTGGAGGCCGATGGCGGCCGGCACGTTTGGGCGGAACGGTACGATCGCGACTTACAGGAGCTCTTCACGCTGCAAGACGAAATCACGACAACAATCGCGGCGCGGATTGAGCCTGAGATCGGCGCGGCCGAACGACAGCGGGTCGAGCGAAAAGCAGTACCCGCACTACATGCGTGGGACTTTTTCCGGCTCGGCACCAAACATTTCTACAAGTCGAACCAAGCTGACAATCTGGAAGCACAGCGTCTCTTTCGTCGTGCGATCGAACTCGACGCGACCTTGGCCGAAGCCTATGGCTACCTCTCCTATGCGATTGTACTCAGCATGGTGTATTTCGATGCCGAGCCCAATGAAGAGCGGCTGAACGAAGCGGTTGCGGTCGGAAGGAGAGGAGTTGAGCATGACGATCAGGACGGGCTGATCCGGTTCATGTACGGGCGTGCGTTGTTGGCGCAGAAGTCGTATGGGGACGCGCTAGCCGAACTGCGGATAGCGGTCGATTTGAATCCCTGCCTTGCTATCACCTATTGCGGTCTCGGCGACTCGCTGACCTACGAGGGACGTATCAGCGAAGCGATCCCGTACTTCCAGAAAGCAATCGACCTGAGCCCCTACGACCCGCTGCGCTGGGCTTTCCATTCGTACCGTGCGCTTGCGCATATCTTCGCGCGAGAATTCGAGCAGGCCGCCGACTGGGCGCAAAGCGCCACGCGCGTGCCCAACGCACATTATTGGGCATTCGCGCACCGTGTCTCGGCGTTGGGGCACCTGGATCGCGTAGACGAACTCCACGATGCGGTGACTGAACTGCTGCAACGCAAGCCGGATTTTTCGTGCGGCTACGCCCGAAAGCGCCTGTTCTATATCAAGAATTCCGAGCAGCTTCAGCTCTATATCGAAGGTCTGCGCAGAGCCGGAATACCGGAGTAAACGAAACTAGCGCTTCGCCTCGGCCTGGCGCACCGGACCGCGGAACGCCGGCGCGGTGTCGGAGGCGGTCAGCGTGTTCTGCGAGCCCTCGATATCGGCCGGAGTGGCTTTCGCCGGCCGTGTGTTGTCGCCAAGCTTCTCGGTGAGGAGATCGTAGACCCACTTGGCGCTCGCCTGCGCCTTGTGGCCGAACTGCGTGAGCGCCTGCGAGCCGACCTCGCAGGCCTCCGGTTGGCGCGTGCAGAAGTGCCCCATGTCGGACATCGTCGCGGACGCCGCGCTCACCGCCTTGGCGGCGCCGACGCCGTCCGGCGTCTTCATCGAGTCCGGCGTCGGCAGCAGCATCACCACGATGCTCAGCCAGAACGCGGTGCGCAGAAGGAAGAACATGGCTCTGCCCTTTGTCCCCAGCAGCTGGTTTGCCGCCCTTGAGGACACGCTAGCAGACGCCGTTGAAGGCGAGGTTCGTTCGGTACGTTCGATTTTGCGCATGTTCGAGGCAAGTTTTCGACGACTTTTCCTAAAATTTGAACGATTTTCATCGTTAAAAGAATCGTGCCGCCGTTATCCCTGCTGCGCCAGCGTGCGCGCCGGCACGCGCTCGGCGTGCGCTCGGGCGGTGCCGGGGAATCGGGCTCATCTTGGGTCGACGGTGTGGCGTCCTCGCCTCGGCGCCGCCTTCATTCGGCAAGGGACCGTTCACCATTCGCGGC
>DATEKY010000291.1:0-4712 GCA_035277225.1 Xanthobacteraceae bacterium | reverse complement strand
GCGGAGAACGAAAGGACGAAGTCGTTCATCGAGAAGGGCCGCAAGCTCTACAGCACGCGGCAAGGCCAGCTCAATCTCTCCTGCCAGAACTGCCATGACGATCATTGGGGCGAGAAGCTCGCCGGCGTGCCGCTGGTGCAGGGCCACCCGACCGGCTATCCGCTCTATCGGCTGGAATGGCAGAGCGTCGGCTCGCTGCAGCGGCGGTTGCGCAACTGCATGATCGGCATGCGGGCGGAGCCTTATCCGTACGGCGCCGAGGAATATGTGGCGCTGGAGCTGTTCCTGATGTGGCGCGCGCGCGGCATGACGGTTGAAACGCCCGCGGTCAGGCCGTAACGGAGACCTCATCCTGAGGAGCGTCCGAAGGACGCGTCTCGAAGGATGGCCGCAAACGCCGAGCCTCGGGCCATGCTTCGAGGCTCCCCCGGCAAGCGCCGGGGTCGCGCCTCAGCATGAGGATTGAGCATGCCCACGCCTGTCCGCCGCGTCGTCACCGGTCACGACACATCCGGCAAGGCCATCGTCCTGATGGACGGCGATGCGCCGAACCGGAAGCTGCGCCAGACCGGCATCGTGTCGACCTTGCTGTGGGTCACCGACGAAACGCCGGCCGACATTTCGGGCGATGCCGACCGCGCGGCGCGCGAGATCGGCGTGCCGCCGCCGCCGAACGGCTCGATCCTGCGCGTGGTGGACTTCCCGCCCGAGAGCGCGGCGAAGCAGGCCGATAATGCCGCGATTTTACGCGAGATGGGCGTCGCGGCGGGTTCGGCACCGGTGCGCCACGCGCACATGCACCGCACCCGCAGCGTCGATTACGCGATCGTGCTGTCGGGCGAGATTGACATGCTGCTCGACGACAGCGAGGTGCATCTGAAGGCCGGCGACGTCCTGGTGCAGCAGGGCACCAATCATGCGTGGGTCAACCGCGGCAACGAAATGTGCCGGATCGCGTTTGTGCTGATCGACGGGAAGGAAACTCAGACCTCATCCTGAGGCGCGAGCCATAGCGCGTCGCAGACGCGCGTAAACGCGCTGACGGCGAGCCTCGAAGGATGGCCGCAAGCGCAGTGCAAGCGCCCTCGCCCACCAATCTCGGGTTTACCCGAGATTGGATTCATCATTGTGCAAGTCGGCTACAGCCGACTTGCATGGCTCGCCGTAAGCGCGGCTCGCACCTCAGGGTGAGGGCTCTATGATTTCCACGGAATGCACTTGCGTTCGATCTCCTGCAGCGCGGCCGACGTCACCAGCCCGAGGATGCCGATCACCACGATGCCGACAAACATGTAGTCGACCTGCAAGAGCTCCCAGGAGTTCCAGATCAGGTAGCCGATCCCGGTCTTCGAGGCGACGAATTCGGCCGCGACCAGCACGATGAACGACACCGCGACCGCGATGCGCAAGCCGGCAAAGATCAGCGGCAGCGCGCCGAAGAACACCACGCGGGTGAACATCACGTATTGGCTCGCGCCGTAGTTCTTTGCCACGTCCCAGTAGATCCGGTCGATGTTCGCCGCGCCCGCATAGGTGTTGACGATCACCGGAAAGAACACCGCGAGCGCCACGACGGCGATCTTCGAGGCATCGCCGAAGCCGAAGGCGAGCAGCACCAGCGGCATCAGGGCGACTTTCGGAATCGGGAACAGCGCCGCGATCAGCGGGTCGAACACGATGCGCACCGGCCGCGACATCGCCATCAGCAGGCCGATCGCAATCGCCGGCACAACGCCGATGACGAAACCCGCGGCGGCGCGCAAGACGGTCGCGGCGGTATGGGCGAACAGCTCGCCATTGAGGGTCAGCTGCCAGAAGCGCACCGCGATGTCGCTCGGCGCCGGCACGAAGCGGCGGTCGCCGATGCCCGCCCGCAGCAGGACCTCCCACACGATCAGCAGCGCGATCGGCGAGATCAGGTAGAGCAAACGCTCGCGGGTCTTCGGGCTCACGTTTCCTCCTCGGCGCGCGCGCGGTTCACCTCCTCCTCGAGCACGCGCCAGATATCGAGCTTGAGCGCCCCGAACTCCGCCGAGGCGCCGAGCGTGATGACGTCGCGCGGGTGCGGGAACGGGATGTCGATGATGCGCTTCAGCCGCCCCGGTTGCGCGGTCATCAGCACGCAGCGGTCGCCGAGCAGCAGCGCCTCCTCGATCGAATGCGTCACGTAGATCACGGTCTTGCCGGTCTCTTCCCAGATGCGCGTCAGCTCGGCCTGCAGGATCGCGCGGTTCTGCGCGTCGAGCGCCGCGAATGGCTCGTCCATCAGCAGCATCGCGGGATCGGTCACGAAGGCGCGCGCGATCGCGCCGCGCTGGCGCATGCCGCCCGAAAGCTGATGCGGATAATGGTGGCGGAACCTGGCGAGGCCGACGAGCTTGAGCGCGGCCTCGACCCGCGTGGCGATCTCGCTTGCCGCCACGCCGCGCGTCATCAGGCCGAAGCCGACGTTCTTCTCCACGTTCATCCAGGGAAACAGCCCGCTCTCCTGGAACACCATCGCGTTCTGCACAGCAAAGCCGGCGGCCTCGACATGAATCATGCCACCCGACTGAAAGTCGAGTCCCGCGAGGATGCGCAGCAGGGTGGACTTGCCGCAGCCGCTCGGACCGACAATGCAGACGAATTCGCCCGGCCTGACGCTCAGGTTGATGTCCTCGAGCGCGACGAGCCTGTCTCCCGGCGCACTGCCGTATTCCTTGCGCAGCTTGACGATCTCGACTGCGGCTCCGCGGCGCTGCATCCGTGTCATTCCGGCCGAGCGCAGCGAGGGCCGGAATCCATAACCGGGGGTGCGACGCTTGCAGTAGCGGTGGTTATGGATTCCGGGATCGCCGCTCCGCGGCGCCCCGGAATGACGAAAGAGGACCGAACGCTCACCGGCACCCCGGCAGCTTGCTGTCCGGCTTCTCCAGCACGAAGGCCCCAAGCTTCTGCGCCGCCTCGTCCACGTAGGCGTTGTCGACCAGGCGGTCGGGCGCGATTTCGGCGGTGATGAACTTGTTCTTCAGGTACCAGGCCTGGATGTCGGCCATGCTCGCGACGTTCAAGCGCCCGTTCGGATTGCGCGCCGGCCAGGGGTATTTCTCCAGCAGTTCGGGGCGCGTCTCGGTCCTGCTCTTGATCAGCACGTCGACGATCGCCCCACGGGTCGAGCCGCCGTGATAGGCCTGACAATATTCGCGCACGCCGCGCAGCCAGGCGTGGAAATAGTTGCGCACGAGATCGCGGTTCTGCTTCGCCCAGTCGGTGTTGACCATGATCACCGCGATGGTCAGCGGCGTCGGCTTGATCAGCTCGTCGGCGTCCGCGAAGGCGAGCGCATGGCCCTGCTCGATGAACTGCGACACGAACGGCGGGATCACGATCGCGGCGTCCACCGCCTTGTTGTTCAGTGCGAGCGCCATCTGGGTGAACGGGAAGATCTTCACCTCGACGTCGGCGATCGAGAGCCCCACCGTCTCCAGCATCTTGCCGGTCTCATAGGTCGAGATCGAACCCGGGCCGTTGCTGGCGATGACCTTGCCCTTCAGGCCGCGCAGATCCTTCACGCTGTCTTTCAGGTCCGGGCGCAGCATCAGGTTATGGCCGATCGGCGTGGTCACGCGGTCGGCCACGATGGTGATCGGCAGGTTCTTCTCGAGCGCGTTGAAATAGCCGGCCGAGATGCCGCCCGCGATCATGTTGAGGCGACCCTGCGCCAAGAGCGCAATCGCGTTGGCCGATGACTCGAGCAGCTCGATCTCGACCTTGATGTTGTGCTCCTTGAAGTAGCCCTTCTCGATCGCGATCAGCTCCGCGCCGTTCGACACCGAGCGCGCGACGCCGATGCGCACGGTCTGCTCCTGCGCGGCCGCGAGCGTCGGCACCAGGAGCACGCAGGCAAGAAACACGCGGCGCATCGATCCCTCCAGGCGATTTTGTTGGTCTCATAAGACGATAAATCGGCCAACGTTTCCACAGACTTTGTTCGTGCCGGCCACACGCGGTCATTGTGCCGCGCCTATAGTGAGCTCCTCATAATCGCGCGAATCGGCCCCATGCGGTTCTACGCCGACCTGCACGTGCATTCGAAATATTCCCGCGCGACCAGCCGGGACCTCGATCTCGAGCACCTCGCCCACTGGGCGGCGCGTAAAGGCATCGGCGTGGTCGGCACCGGCGACTTCTGCCATCCGGCGTGGGCGGCCGAGATGAAAGACAAGCTGGTGCCGGCCGAGCCCGGCCTGTTCCGCCTGCGCGACGACATCGAGCAGGGCGTGGCGGCGACGTTGCCGCCATCGTGCCGCAGGCCGGTCCGCTTCATGCTCGAGGTGGAGATTTCCACGATCTACAAGAAGGGCGACAAGACCCGCAAGATGCATCACCTGATCTACGCACCGGACTTCGCCACGATGGATCGCATCGCGGAGCGGCTCGGGCGCATCGGCAACATCAAGTCGGATGGGCGGCCGATTTTGGGCCTCGACTCGCGCGACCTGCTGGAGATCACGCTCGAGTCGGGACCCGGCGCATATCTTGTCCCCGCGCATATCTGGACGCCGTGGTTCGCGGCGCTCGGCTCGCAGTCGGGCTTCGACTCGATCGCCGAGTGCTACGGCGATTTGTCGGATCACATCTTCGCGGTCGAGACCGGGCTGTCGTCCGACCCGCCGATGAACTGGCGCGTCTCGTTCCTCGACCGTTATCGGCTCACCTCCAATTCCGACGCG
>DATEKY010000290.1:0-7065 GCA_035277225.1 Xanthobacteraceae bacterium | reverse complement strand
CGGCCAGGGCCGTCGCAGAGAAGAACTCGCAGCGCTTCAAGGAGAAGCGCGAGGCGGTGACCAAGGCGGCGGAGGTCTGTTACATCGACAAAGCCGCGCCTCAGGCCGCGCAAGCGAGTTCGTCTCAGTAACGCGAACCGTTGGGTGGGCAAAGGCGCCGCAGGCGCCGTGCCCACCGCAACACGGCGTCTCGTGCACGTGGGCACGCTTGACCGCGCTTCGCGCGGCAAGCTTTGCCCACCCTACGCGGCCTTCTGCCGCGGCGCACGCACGCCGTTCTTCGCGCGGTCGATGACGAATTTCGCGTAATCGTCCATGTCGCCCTTGAACGGCTTCACGTGGCCGTCGGCCGCGAGCCACAGCCGGTCCGCCACCAGCTCGATCAGCGAACGGTCGTGCGTGATCAGGATCACGGCGCCCTCGTAGTCATTCAAAGCGTCGAGCAGGGCACGACGCGATTCAATGTCGAGATGGTTGGTCGGCTCGTCGAGGATCAGGAGATGCGGCGCCGCCATCGCCACGAGATTGAGCAACAGCCGTGCGCGCTCGCCGCCGGACAGGCTCTCGACCCTGGTCTCCTGCTTGTCGAAGTTGAGCCCGAACTGCGCCAGCCGCGACCGGCGCGAGGATTCCGAGTCGTCCGGCCGCTCGCGCCGCATGATGTCGAGCGGCGTGTCGCGCGGATCGAGCGCCTCGATCTGGTGCTGGTGAAACCAGCCGACCTTGATGCGCCCGTCCTTGTGGATTTGGCCGGCCTGCAGCGCGAGCGCGCCCGCGACCATCTTGGCGAAGGTCGACTTGCCGGCGCCGTTCACGCCGAGCAGCCCGATGCGGTCGTCGACGTCGAGCCGCAGATTAAGATCGCGCAGCACCGCGTGCCCGTCGTAGCCGACGGTGACGCCGTCGAGCTGCATCAGCGGCGGCGCAAGCGCGCGCGCCGGCGAGGGCAGGGTGAACGGCGCGACGCGCTCCTCCACCACCTCGGCGATCGGCGCCATCTTGGCGAGACGCTTGACGCGCGACTGCGCCTGCGCGGCCTTGCTCGCCTTCGCCTTGAAGCGATCGATGAAGCTCTGCAGGTGCGCGCGCTCGGACTCCTGCTTGGCGCGGGTCGCCGCCTGCAGCCGCGTCTTCTCGGCGCGCATGCGTTCGAAATCGTCGTAGCCGCCGGTGTAGAGGTCGAGCTTGCCTTCGCGGATGTGCAGGATCGCGTTGACCGAGTTGTTCAACAGCTCGCGGTCGTGGCTGATGATCAGCGCGGTGTGCGGGTATTTGCGCAGCCGCGCCTCGAGCCAGAGCGCGCCTTCGAGATCGAGATAGTTGGTCGGCTCGTCGAGCAGCAGCATGTCCGGCTGCGCGAACAGCGCGGCGGCGAGCGCGACGCGCATGCGCCAGCCGCCGGAGAACTCCGCCATCGGCCGCGTAAGATCGTCGGTGGAGAAGCCGAGGCCGGCGAGGATTTCGGCGGCGCGCGAGGGCGCGCTGTCGGCGTCGATCTCGATCAGGCGCGCGTAGATCTCGCCCATTTCTTCCGGAGCGGCGGTCTCCAGCGCGGCATTGAGCGCCTCGCGCTCGGTGTCGGCGGCGAGGATCGTGTCGATCAGGCTCACCGGCGTCGCCGGATGTTCCTGGTCGACCGACGCGACGCGCGCGGCCTTGGGCAGGCTGACCTCGCCGGAGTCCGCGTGCAACTCGCCGAGGATGAGCTTGAACAGCGTCGATTTGCCGACGCCGTTGCGCCCGACCAGGCCGACCTTGGCGCCCACCGGGAGCGACACCGACGCGCCGTCGAAGAACCGCCGGCCCCAGCCGTTGAACACGAGATTGTCGATCTGGAGCATGAGGTTACGGCGCGGTCCGGGGGTGAGGGAACGCGCCTTCTATAGAGTTTTCAGGCAGATGGCGAGGAAAATGTTGCGATGCAACAAGGCCGTGCGCCGCCGCGCATGCAGCTGCTTCACTCCGCTGCGGCCTCGCGAGGCGCGCGGCTGTAGAGAACGCGGTGCAGTTCGGGCTCGTAATAAGAGAGAAGGCGCCACGCGAACCACGCCGGATCGACACCGAGCTCCTTTGCCCAGGCTTCGATCTTTTCGGTTGGCAGCCGGGCGAAGCCGATCTCCACCTGCGACACGAACGCGTAGTATTTGAACCCCAGCCGGTTGGCGAGTTCCAGCTGCGTCAATCCGGCCGCTTCCCTCAGCCCCTTGAGCCAGGTCCCGGCGCGTCTGCGCTCGTGTTTGGGGCTTGACGCACATTTCATAATTACTAGACTATCATATCTGAGTTTATGGTAAAATAGTCTATCCAGTGCTGGAGCGATCGACGTGCCAGTGAACCTGCCGGACCTGCGCAGCGCCGAGGCGAGATCGGCGAAACCGGGGGGCATCGGAGCCCATCTGGGCTACGCCGCCGTCATCCTCGCGGGCGTCGCTGTCTGGGGCTTTTCGCGCGCGACGCTGCAGCCTGACCTCGTGATGCCGCTCGTCAGCACTCTGCTGCTCGCGCTCGCCGCATTGTTCGGCGTTGCCGCGTGGTGGCGCGGATGGATGGACCCCAACGGCGTCACGTTTCGCGACGTCGCTGGAGCGCTGACTCTGATCGGCCTCTGCGCGGCCGCGACCATCGAGCCGGATCAGATGCTGCGCATCATTCAAGGCAGCGACGCCGAATAGGCGCGCGCCAAACAGGTCTTCCTCGAGTCCGGAAGGTGTCGACGCAACAACAGTCCGATTAGCTCACCAGGCCGGGCCCCTCTGGCAGCCGCACGCTGCGATGTCGGACTGGACAAAACCAAGGAGTGGCCCTGATGAATGTGCAAACGTCCCCGCGCGGGTTCGATTCCGCAGATCGCAACACCAATACGCCTCACGCCCTGCCCGCCGACGCGGTGGTGGCGCATCTGCGCTCCGACGCGGTGCGCGGCCTCGACAGCGCCGAGGCGAAGCGCCGGCTGGAGCAATACGGCCCGAACCAGCTCAAGAGCGCCCCCGAGACGCCGTGGTGGAAACGCCTGCTCGAGCAGTTCGAGAACTTCCTCGTCATCATCCTGTTGGTCGCCATCGTCATTTCGGTGATCGAATGGCTGCTGCACGACCCGCGCGAAAGTGCGCTGCCCTACGAGGCGATCGTCATCACCGCGATCGTGGTGCTCAACGCGCTGCTCGGCTTCTTCCAGGAGGCGCGTGCGGAGCGGTCGGTGCGCGCCCTGATGGCGCTGGCGGCGCCGGAATCCACCGTGATCCGCGACGGCGAGCGCCAGCGTGTCGCCGCGCACGACGTCGTGCCGGGCGACATCGTGCTGATCGAGGCCGGCGACAAGATTCCGGCGGACGGCCGGATCATCGAGGAAGCCAACCTGCGGACCGACGAGGCGCCGCTGACCGGCGAAAGCCTGCCGGTCAGCAAGGGCTCAAAGCCGCTCGGCGCCGACGCAAGTCTCGGCGACCGCACCAACATGATCTTCTCGGGCACGGTCGTGACCTACGGCCGCGGGCGCGCCGTCATCGTCGCGACCGGCATGGAAACCGAGGTCGGACGCATCGCCGGCCTGCTCGAAGCCGCCGAGAAGGAACCGACGCCGTTGCAGCAGGAGCTCGACCGTACCGGCCGCCGCCTGACCGTCGTGATGCTCGGCATCTGCGCCGTGGTGTTCGCCGCCGGCCTGATGAGCACGGCGACGCTGACGCTCAATGTCGTGCTGAGTCTGTTCCTGTTCGCGGTCGCGCTCGCGGTCGCCGCCATTCCCGAGGCCCTGCCGGCCATCGTGACGGTCGGGCTCAGTCTCGGCGTGCGGCGCATGGCTGCGGCCAACGCCATCGTGCGCAAGCTGCCGGCGATCGAGACGCTCGGCGCCGCAACCGTGATCTGTTCCGACAAGACCGGCACGCTGACGCGCAACGAGATGACGGTGCGCGCAATCGTCACCAGCAACGGCGTGATCGATGTCGGCGGCAGCGGCTACATCCCCGAGGGGGAATTCAGCCAGGGCGGCAAGCCGCTCGCGCAGGATTCAGCCGCCCGCGCGGCGGTCGCCGGCACGCTGCGCGCGGCAGCGCTGGTCAACGATGCGGCGCTCACCGAGAGCGAAGGTCGCTGGCAGGTCCAGGGCGACCCGACGGAGGGCGCCTTGATCGTGGCGGCGCGCAAGCTCGGCCTGACCCAGCAGGACCTGGCGCGCGTTCCGCGCATCGCCGAAATCCCGTTCACGTCGGAGCGCAAGCGTCACACCACGCTGCATCGCGATCCGGGCAGTCCGGAGTTCGTCGCATTCGCCAAGGGGGCGCCGGAGATTCTGCTGGCGAAATGCCGCTACGTGGCGGGCGAAGACGGCAAGCCCGTGCCGCTCACCGACGCGATGCGCGCCGAATGGTCGCGCCGCAACGAATCGCTCGCAAGCCAGGCGTTGCGCACGCTCGCGATCGCATCGCGCAGCGTTTCGGCGGCCTCGCTCGGCGTCGATCCGGCGACTGCAACCGACATCGAGCTTCCCGCAAGCATCGAGGACAACCTCGTGCTGCTCGGGATCGTCGGCATGATCGATCCGCCGCGTGAGGAGGTGAAGGGCGCGGTCGCGACCGCGCGCCGCGCGCACATTCGCACCGTGATGATCACGGGCGACCACCCGGCAACCGCCGGCGCCATTGCGCGCGAGCTCGAGATCCTCGAGCCGGGTGCGCGTCTCGTCACCGGCTCCGAGCTGCGCAACATGAAGGATGCCGATCTCGACGCCATCGTCGAGGAGGTTCGCGTGTTCGCCCGCGTCGATCCCGACCACAAGCTGCGCATCGTGCAGGCGCTGCAGCGCAAGGGGCACATCGTTGCCATGACCGGCGACGGCATCAACGACGCGCCCGCGCTCAAGACCGCCAATATCGGTGTCGCCATGGGCATCACGGGTACCGATGTGTCGAAGGAAGCCGCCGACATGGTGCTGACCGACGACAACTTCGCCAGCATCGTGAAGGCGATCGAGGAAGGACGCGGCGTCTACGACAACATCCAGAAGTACCTCATCTACCTGCTCTCGACCAATTCCGGCGAGCTGATGACGATGTTCGCGGGCGTGATGCTGGCGGGCTGGCTCGGACTCGTTTCGGTCGAGATCGGTCTGTTCCTGCCGCTGCTTGCCGCACAGCTTCTCTGGATCAACCTGATCACCGACGGTCCGCCGGCGCTCGCGCTCGGCGTCGATCCGAAGGACCGCGACGTGATGAAGCGCGTGCCGCGTCCGCGCGGCTCCGGCGTGCTGCTCAAGGAGGACTGGGTTCGCCTCGCCTGCGTCGGCTTGCTCATGATGGTCGGCACGATCTTCGTGCTCGACGCCTATTATCCGGGCGGTCTCGTCACGCTGTTCGCGACGGGCACCGCTCCGAACGCGGCGGACGAAGCGCTGTCCCGCACCATGGCGTTCACCACGCTGATGATGTACCAGCTCTTCGACGTCTATAACTGCCGCTCGCGTCGGCGCAGCGCCTTCATCGGGCTGCTCGAGAACAAGTGGCTGCTCGTCGCGATCGCATTCTCGCTCGGCACCCACATCCTGGTGATCTACGTGCCGGCATTGCAGGCAGCCTTCCATACGGTGCCGCTGTCGCTGCGGGACTGGGCTGTCGCGACGGCGGTCGCGTCCGCGCTGCTGTTCGCCATGGAGTTCGCCAAGATCGGCTTGCGGGCGCGCGACGCCCGCAAGGCGGCACACGCTCCGGCCTATCGCAGCGTCGCCGCCGGCGAGTATCGCGCCGCCGAATAGCGCCGGCCATCGCATCGTCCTGCGCCTGCTCGCGTCGCGAGCGGGCGCAGAGCGTGTTGATCAACTATCGCCTCGGCCCAACGGTGCCGGTCTTCTTCAGCCGGGACGATTTCACCCATCCGGATACCGTGTCGCCCGTCGCGGGATTTGAATACATCACCGATGACCATCCGCCCGACTGCGCGTAGGCGATCAACCGATCTTTGGGAACGACGAAAACGCCCTTCGTCGTGCAGCCGGGGTTGGGCGCCGAATAAAATTGAAGCCGCCCCGTACCGACGACCACAACACCAAGTGGCGGAGAAAAAGAGGGAGCGGCTTTGGTGCCGATCTCCGGCTCTTCGCAGGCTGCAAAAGCGCTGCCGGAAAAAAGCGAAAGGGCGAGGATGAGGGTTCTCATTTGCGGGACTGTAGCTCGTCCACGTTCAAGCCAATACGACCGGTACCGGCGCAAGAGCGAACCGGCAAAGAGCCCACCGGGTTCGCCCGAAGTCTTTGTCGAGGCATGCAACTTATTGCAATTGCTAACGATTTCAGGCCTTGGAACTCGCCCCTGAAGCTGCCATCATGGCGCAGATGCCCTTGGGGCAGCCGTTGCGGTTGCTCGACCGCAGGGGCCTCCGGCGGGAATGTTCGGCAGGATGATTGTTGTTCGAGGGAGGTTGCTTCCGCTGTTCAGTGAATGATGTGCGGCACCCAAACGTCTGCTGATTGGGAGCACGTTGCATCGCATACGCATCAAGGGGGAAGTCGGATGCCGAACTCCATTGATCGAACGATCAATGCCTTGGGTGACCTCGGCAAAGCCGCGGCGATAGTCCTCGTTGCGCTCGCCGCGCTCATCGCCGCGCCGCCGCCCGCCAAGGCGGACGATGATGGCGGCATCCGCCTGGTCACCCAGAACATGTTCGTGGGGACCTCGTTCGCCCCGCTGACTACCGCACAATCGCCGCTGGAATTCGCTCTTGCAGTCGCGACGATCTACAACAACATCCTGGCCTCCAAGCCGGCCGAACGCATGGCCGCGATGGCCCGCGAGATCGCGCAGAAACGGCCCGATCTGGTCGCGCTTCAGGAAGTATTGATCCTGCGCACCGGAACCGGCGGCCTCCCGGCCACGACGGTGCGATCGGATTTCCTGCAATCGCTGCTCGACGAGCTCGCCGCCCTGGGGCAGCGCTACAGTGCGGTGGCGATCCTTCCGGGACTCGATGCCCAGGCGCCGAGCGCGCTCGGGTTCGACGTCCGCATCAGCATCCAGGATGCCATCCTGGTGCGGAGCGATCAGCTGGGCGGTGCCATCAAGGTGTCGAACC
>DATEKY010000289.1:0-4950 GCA_035277225.1 Xanthobacteraceae bacterium | reverse complement strand
CGTGAAGATCGCCGAGACGCCCGACACGCCGGTGGTGATCCACGGCGTGCAGCACGTGTTCCATCCGCCGGTGACGCTCGACGCCTGGCCCGATGCGGACCGCCGCACGCGGCTCGTCTTCATCGTGAACGACATCGCGCCGCGCACGATCGAAGATCTGTTCAACGCGTTCCTCGGCGTCGCGCAGGTCGACCGCCCGGATCGTGCCGCCTTGGCCGACAATCCGCTCACGCCGTTCGGCGGCGCGGATCACTTGCGCTAGACCCCCGATACACGCGGCTAACGTTTTCGTGACCGGCGAACGTATTGCCGTCCCATGACGTTGGACATGGCTGCCTTTTCAACATCGGGACAACGGATGAATTTGCGGGAACTCGAAGCCACTTGGGCGCCACGCGTGCTCAGTGTCGTGCGGATCATCGTGGCGCTCCTCTTCATGGAGCACGGAACCCAAAAGCTCCTGAACTTTCCCCCTCTCGGACGGCCACTGCCGGAGATGTTCTCGTTATCCTGGACGGGGGGCGCTCTCGAATTGGTCGGCGGCGCCCTGCTGGCGCTCGGCCTGTTCACCCGTCCGGTCGCGTTCATTCTGTCCGGCGAGATGGCCTTCGCCTACTTCCTCAGCCACGCGCCGCGCGGCTTCTTTCCCGTGCTGAACGGCGGAGACGCGGCAATCCTGTACTGCTTCATGTTCCTCTATCTGGCGTTCGCCGGAGGCGGCCCGTGGAGCCTGGACCGTATGATCTGGAGGCGCTGACGCGCCCTCGACTTCCGCCGCCGATTGCACAATGCTTGCGGTGAGGAAACGCCATGAGTGCAAAGATCGCCTCCCCCGCCGACGTTCTCGCCTTCTGGCGCGACGCCGGCCGGGACAAATGGTTCAAGCGCGACGACGCGTTCGACGCCGAGATCCGCGAGAAGTTCCTCGCGACCTACGAGGCGGCCGCGGCCGGCAAGCTGTCCGCCTGGGAGGACTCGGCCGAGGACACGCTCGCACTGATCCTCGTGCTCGACCAGTTTCCGCGCAACATGTTCCGCGGCGACGCGCGCACCTTCGCGGCCGACCCGCTGGCGCGCGCCGCCGCCAATCGCGCGCTCAAGCGCGGCTACGACCAGGATCTGCCGGCGGAGAACCGCGGCTTTCTCTTTCTGCCGTTCATGCACTCGGAGGATCTCGCCGACCAGCTGCGCTGCGTCGAGCTGTACCGCGCGGCGGGCGACGCGGACGTGAAATACGCCGAGGAGCATCGCGACATCATCCGCCGCTTCGGCCGCTTCCCGCATCGCAACGCCATGCTCGGCCGCGAGACCACGGAAGAGGAGCAGGCGTTTCTCGCCGGCGGCGGGTTCAAGGGGTGAACGCGGACATCCGAGGTCTCCGGCCGGTTCCCGTCGGCAGGGCGTCCCCCGGCAAGCGGCAGCCTCTTATAACCATTTGTTCTTCAATATCTTTCGGCCTCACGGCTGGACCCCGTATTTACCCGCGCGCCCCAACCGAAAGTTAAGCACCTGTTGCTAGGTAACGGGTTCCGAACCTGGCGAGCGAGATGGCTTTCACCGGCACCGAGGACGAGGATCGCGGGGCGCCGCCCACGGCGCGGCTTGCCGCCGCCGTGCGCGGCTGGCTCAACGACCATTCGGACACCTCGCGCGCGCAACGCGGCGCCGCCGCGGCATTTCTCATTCGCGTCGCCAGCGCGGCGCTGCTCTACGTTTCACAAGTGCTGTTTGCGCGCTGGATGGGTTCGTTCGAATTCGGCGTCTACGTCTACGTGTGGACCTGGGTGCTGCTGCTCGGCGGGTTGGTCGACCTCGGCATCGCGACCGGCGCGCAGCGCTTCATCCCCGAATACACCGGCAAGAAGCAGCTCGACATGCTGCGCGGCTTCCTCTCCGGCTCGCGCTGGCTGGTGCTCGCGATGGCGACCGCATGGGCGGCGCTCGCGGCGCTCGGCGTGTGGCTGTTCGGCGCGCATCTGCACGCCTACGAAATCATGCCGCTCTACATCGCCTGCGCCGGCCTGCCGCTGTTCACGTTGGGCCGCCTGCAGGACGGCATCGCGCGCTCCTACGACTGGATCAACCTCGCGCTGATGCCGCCCTACGTGATCCGCTCGCTGCTGCTGATCGGCGCGATGGGCGCGGCCTATTGGCTCAAGCTGCCGACCGACGCCTCGACCGCGATGCTGGCCGCGGTCGCGACCACCTGGGTCACAGTGATCGGGCAGACCATCGCGATGAACCGGCGCTTCGCGAAGAAGATCGAGCCCGGCCCGAAGGCCTACAGCACCGGCGCCTGGCTCGCCGCCTCGCTACCGATCTTCATGGTGGAGGGCTTCTACCTGCTGCTGACGCATGCCGACGTGCTGCTGCTGCGGCAGTATCGCTCGCCCGAGGAGGTCGCGGTCTATTACGCGGCGGCCAAGACCCTGGCGCTGGTGGCGTTCGTGTCGTTCTCGGTGTCGGCCGCGACCGCGCACAAGTTTTCCGAGTATCACGTCGCCGGCAACAAGGCGCAGCTTTCCGCCTTCCTCGCCGACTCGATCAAGTGGACGTTCTGGCCTTCGCTCGCCGCGACATTGCTGATCCTCGCGCTCGGCAAGCCGATCCTGTGGCTGTTCGGCCCGCAGTTCGTCGACGGCTACGTGCTGATGTTCATCCTCGCCATCGGCCCGCTGGCGCGCGCCACCGTCGGGCCGGTCGAGCGCCTGCTCAACATGGTCGGCGAGCAGCGCGCCTGCGCGCTCGTCTACGCGTCGGCCTTCGCGGCGAATATCGTGCTGTGCGTCGTCCTCATCCCGCTGTTCGGCGTCGCCGGCGCGGCGGTCGCGATCTCGGGCGCGATGATCCTGGAAGCCGCGCTGCTCTACACGATGGCGAAAAAGCGCCTCGGGTTGCACGTGTTCATCTGGCGGCCGAACAGCCGCCCGGCGGAATGACCCCGGCACGCGCCGCGCCGATCGCGCTCACGCGCGAACGCGCGGACGAGACGCCGCGCCGCGTTGCCGCGGCCCGCATCGAATGGAAACCCCTCGGTGAGATGGCCGATGCGCGCGACGCCTGGCGCGATCTCGCCGGCCGGGCACTCGAGCCGAACGTGTTCTACGATCCGGCCTTCGCGCTGCCTGCCGCGCCGGTGTTCGGCGCTCCCGGCGCTGTCGCGGTGTGGTCGAAATCCGGCCGCCTGATCGGGCTGTTCCCCGCGCGCATCGAGCGGCGCTACGGCGTCATGGGCACGCTTACCGGCTGGACCCATCCTTATGCGCCGTTCGGCATACCGCTGGTCGACCGCGACGAGGCGGATGCGGCGATCATCGGCCTGCTCGATCATGCCGAGGCCGAGGGCATGCTGCTGGTGCTGCCGCTGATCGCGGAAGGTCCGTTCGCGGCGGCGCTGTCGCGTGCGCTGTTGCGCCGCGGCGGCGCGACGGAGCGTTACGGCGCGCATGCGCGCGCGCTGCTGGCGCCGGACGGTGTCCGCAAGACCTATCTGGATCGCGCGTTGAGCGGCAAGAAGCTGAAGGAGCTGCGCCGTCAACGCCGCCGGCTGCTCGAGCACGGGCTGCTCAAGCTCGCGACCGCGCGCGATGCGGAGACGATCGTCCCGGCGTTGTCGGATTATCTCCGGCTCGAAGCCGCGGGCTGGAAGGGCCGCGCCGGCACGGCCGCGCGGCGGCACGCCGCGATCCTCAATTTCATGCACGACGCCGTCACGGCGCTCGCGGCGCAAGGCGGCGCACGCGTCGACCGGCTGGTGCAGGACGAACGCACGCTCGCCGCGACCATCACGCTGCGCGCGGGCGAAACCGCGTGGCTGTGGAAGATCGCCTACAACGAGGCGGCGCGGCGCGCCTCGCCCGGCGTGCAGCTGACCCTCGACGTCACCGAAAGCATCCTCGCCGACGCGACAATCGCGCGCGTCGACAGCTGCGCCACCGCCGACCACCCGATGATCGATCATCTGTGGCGCGAGCGGCTCGCGCTGGCGGATTTGCTGATTGCGCCGAGCGCCGCCGCGATGGGACAGTTCCGCATCGCGCGGCATCTCGAGACGCTGCGCCGCTCGCTGATCGCGAGCGCGAAGCGGGTGCGCGATTTCAGGCCCTCATCCTGAGGAGGCCGCTCGCGCAACTGTCATCCCGGCCGAACGCGTTAGCGTGAGAGCCGGGACCCATATACCCCGAACCGTGCAAATTCGATCGGCGGGTGTTTCATGGATCCCGGCTCTCGCTGCGCTCGGCCGGGATGACAGCCGCCTCACCATGAGGTTCGTGGTTCTAAGCCCGATCACGCAGCAGCCTTCTGATGATCTTCCCCGTGGTCGTCATCGGCATCTCGCGGATGAACGCGACCTCGCGCGGATACTCGTGCGCCGACAGCCTGGTCTTGACGAAGTCGCGCACCTCGGCGGCAAGCGCGTCGGTGCCCTCGATGCCGGGCTTGAGCACGATGAACGCCTTCACGATCTCGGTGCGCATCGCGTCCGGCTTGCCGATCACGGCGGCGAGCGCGACGGCCGGATGCTTGATCAGGCAATCCTCGATCTCGCCCGGCCCGATGCGATAGCCCGACGACGTGATGACGTCGTCGTCGCGCCCGACGAAGGTGATGTAGCCGTCCTCGTCCGCGACCCCCTGGTCGCCGGTGGTCATCCAGTCACCGATGAACTTCTGCTCGGTCGCCTCCGGCCGTCCCCAGTATTCGAGGAACATCACCGGGTCGGGCCGCTTCACCGCGATCATGCCGAGTTCGCCTGCGGCCGCGGGCGTGCCGTCCTCGCGGATGATCGCCACGGTGTGGCCGGGCACCGGCTTGCCGATCGCGCCCGGCTTCGACACGCCGATCGAGGCGCACGACGAGAGGACCAGGTTGCACTCGGTCTGGCCGTAGAACTCGTTGATGGTGAGGCCGAACGTGGTGCGGCCCCACTCGTAGGTTTCGGCGCCGAGC
>DATEKY010000288.1:0-3183 GCA_035277225.1 Xanthobacteraceae bacterium | reverse complement strand
CGTAGAAGAATCCGGCCGCTGTTTACCATCACGGCTGGCGCGGCGGCGCCATACATCCCACCCGATTTGCCGCAAGCCATTGGACCGACTTGCGATCGGCCCAGGGTACCGCCACCCATGGAACTTCCGTGCTCGCGAGTTCCCTGCAAGATGCCAAGAATTTGTTTACGGATCGCCTTGCATTTTATCGATTGGGGCACCGGTAAGGTCGAGGGCCACGATGAAAGTCCACTCCGACGAAATCCTGCTTCGACGGTTCCAATTGTGCAGAGCGGACATCGTCGCGTCCATCGCTGCCAATCCACTCCCGCCAAATCCCCGGTCACTGCGCGCGCTGGCCGATCTCCAACTGTCGATCATGGCCGTCGAGAGCGCGATCCGCGACAAAGCGGATCCCGACTTCGAATGTGAATTTCTGACGGAGGCCGCAGCATGAATGCTTGTGAAGATTGCGCCTTCGATCAACCGGTCGCGCTGAGCGCCGAGTGCGCGATGCTCATCAGAACGGCCGGCGAGGCGGCAGATATCGTCCGGTCTGCATTGCGCGCCCGCTTTACCATCCAGGGACTCAATACGGTCTTGATGCTGGAGCGCGCAGTCCTGGGGAGCGAAGTGCAGGAAGCACGTCTGGCATTTTGCTTGTGGGCAACCAATGAGGGTCTGGCGGCTGAGAGCTAGCCGGGGCCGAAAAGCGGCGCGACCGTAGGGCGGGTTAGCCGAAGGCGTAACCCGCCGGTTCGATCCGCCGGAGTTGGCGGATTACGCTTCGCTAATCCGCCCTACGCCCGACGTGCTGCGTCAGCCGCCGACAAGGCGTTGCGCCCAGGCGGACACGGCGTCGCCGCTGCTCATGTCGCCCTGAACCAGCCCATCGATCATGAATGTCGGGCTGACGTGAATTCCATTCTGCCGCGCGTAGCGGCAATGCCACTTGATCGCTTTGTCGAGATCGGGAATGTCGAATGCGGCGGCGAGCGCGATGCCGCTGTAACGCTCGATCCGCGCGATGATATCGTTGGGCGTGGCGGTGCGGTTGGGGCCGGTGCAATGCCTCTCGAACTCGAATTCCGCGCGATGGGCGGCGACGGCCTGCATGACGCGCCACGCGGCGTCGCGGCCATCGTCCAGCGTCGAGGCCGCAAGGATCGTCCGCACGATCACGCCGGAGTAGAGGTGCCAGGGCTGGGATTGCAGCCGGATCTTGACGGTGATCTTCTCTTCGCCCGCCACGCTCAGCAGCTCCTTGATCTTGCCGAAGGCTTTAACCGAATAAGGACACGTCGGCTCCAGGAACATCTCGAGCACGCGCGGTCCACTGCCCCATGCAAGGTCGGCCGCCTTCCATCCCGCCATATCCACATCCCCGCTGCTCACCGCCGGACAGTAGGGCGGGTCAGCCGCAGGCGTAAGGCGCAGGTTCGATCCCGCCGGAGTTGGCGGATTACGCTTCGCTCATCCGCCCTACGAAACACTTCGCCACAGCGTCAGCAGCGCGTCGTTGAGCGGCGCGCCGGTGAACTGGATCTCGTGGCCGGCGCCTTCGATCGCCATCCGCGACGCGCCGATCCGGTCAGCCAGTTCGCCGCAGATCGCATCGAAGCCGGCGCTGTGCGCGCCGGAGACCACGAGCTTCGGGAACGCGGCCGACGAGAGCGCGGCGAGCGGCAGTTCGGTCTCCCACATCGGCCGTCCGCGGCGGAACACGGGCACGAGCGGCACCGCTGCCGCGATCAGTTCGGGGGACAGCGCGTCCGGATCGCTGCCCACCGCCTGCAGGAAGCGGATCACCCATTCCTCGTCCGGCACCTGCTGATCCCAGAGCGCGCGCAGGTCTGCCGCGAGGGCACGCGCAGCGTGATGCTGCCGGCCGAGCGCGAATGCAGCCGGCTCCAGCAGTGTCAGGGACAGCGTCGCATCGGGACGGCGGGCAGCCGCGAACAGGACCGCGAGGCCGCCGTAGGAATGTCCCACGAGGTGCGCGCCATCGCCCATCAGAGCGGCCACGTCGTCGGCATCGGCGAGGAAATCCTCGCCGCGCGCCGCGGGGCTGCGCCCGTAACCGCGCCGGTCCGGCACCAGCAGACGAAAGCCGGCATCGGCGAGCGCCCGCTGCGCCTGCCACTCGTCGGCCCCCGTTGCGAGCGAGCCGTGCACCAGCACGACCGGCACGCCCGAGCCCCATGATTCCACGAACAGGTCGCTCATCGGAAGCTCAACCGCGCGCCCAGCCGGCTGCCGGCGGGCGGGCTCAGGCTCGCCAGCGGATCCTCGCCGTGCAGCTTGTAGAGCTGCACGAACTCGTCGGCGAGCTCGTAGCACAGCGTGATCTTGTGCTCGGGCCCGGCCCATGTCGCGCCCGAACTGCCGCAGGTCTGCAGCTCGATGGTGAACGGCTTCTTCCAGACATAGAGGTCGACCAGCCGGTCGGCGACGCGTTCCATCACGCCGGTCACGCGCGCGACTTTCTCGAACAAGTCGAACTTTCCCTCCGCCTTGCCGTAGACGATCTGGTATGTCGTGCGCTTCTCGCCCGGCGCGCGCCGGTGCGGCTTGAGCGCCTGCTCCCAGGACCATTGGGCATTGCTGTAATCGAAGATGCAGCTCTCCTGCCGCTCCTCCGGCAGGTTCACCTCGTTGGCGAGATCCGCGAACCGCTCGTTGTCCGACCCGACCATCAGGCAGATGATGTTGTAGGCGCGCTGCAGGTCGAGGCCGTGGTTGTCGTAGTAGGTGACGACCTCGCCTTTGTCGCGGGCGCGCCGGTCGCTGATCAGCCAGCTCTTGGCCGAGTGGACCAGCGTGCGATGGGTGAACTCGGTCTTCATGTCGAGCATCGCGACGGTCGCAAACTGGTCGGCCGCGTCCTCTTCGCGCCCCAGCACCGGCAGCCCGAGGTCGGAGATCAGGCCGTGCGCCGCCTCGTGCAGCAGCACGAACAGCACGTTGCCGACCGCGAACTCGGTCGTCGCCTTGAGCCTGTCGCGCGGCACGTCCTTGACGCGCGGATGCGTCGAGATCGCCTCGACCGCCGCCTCGAGGCGCGCCGCGACATCGAGGTGGTCGGCGGCCGGCGCGGCCGAGAGCGAACCGCCCGACGCCGCCATGATGGCCAGCGCGGCAGCGCATCCTCGCGCCCATCCGAGCGAGGCGCTTAGCATGGCGCCCGCTGCGCCCGCGGCCCGG
>DATEKY010000287.1:0-4564 GCA_035277225.1 Xanthobacteraceae bacterium | reverse complement strand
CGCGCCGGCAGCACGCCGGTATGCTGCAGGTTGCCCTGGCACCAGCGCCGGTCGCGCGCCGCGTATTCGGTGAGCGAGGGCGGCGATTCTTCGAACGAGCCGCCGAGCGCCGGCGCCATGTGGATCGCCCAGCCGCCGCGCCGCATGAGCGCGGCCTCGACGAAGTCGTGACTGAGGATATGCCCGCCGATCGGGCGCGGGCCGCTCAGCACCGGCAGCCCGCCGCAGTCCGCGAAGGCGCGCGTGCGGATGACCGCGTTGTGGCCCCAGTAGTTGCTGTCGCCGCCATGCCACCAGGCGAGCCCATAGGCGATCAGCGGCCCGTAGAGCCGTCCGGCGAATTGCTGCACCCGCGCAAACGGCGTCACGGCATTCACCATCACGGGGAAGGTCTGGATCAGCCCGACTTTCGGGTTCTGCTCCATCGCGGCGACAAGGCGCACCAAGGTGTCGCCGGTCATCAGCGAGTCGGCATCGAGCACGATCATCTGCTCGTAGGCGCTGCCGAAACGGCGCACCCATTCGGCGACGTTGCCGGCCTTCTTGGCGTCGTTCTTGGGCCGGTGACGATAATAGATGTTGTTCGCGCCGAGCCGCGTGCGCAGCGAGAGATACGCGGCTTCCTCGGCGATGAACACATCCGGGTCGGTGGTGTCGCTCAGGACGAACACGTCGAACCGGGGTCCGGAGCTCGTCTGCGCGACCGACTCGGCGACCGCCTGCACGCGCGACATCACCCGGTCGGGCGGCTCGTTATAGGTCGGCAGCAGCAGCGCCGTGCGCGTCGTGACGGTCGGCAGCGGCGCATCCGGATCGATGTCGAGCGACCGGGTCTGCCGCGTGAGCAGCGCGAGCAGGCCGCCGAGCGTGCTGGCGAACGAGAACGCGATCCAGGCGAACAGGATCACGAACAGCACAAGGATCGCGGCTTCCAGCGTGGTCAACCCGCCGACCGCGAGCACCTGGTACATTTCGTAAGCCGCGAGCGCGCTCAGCAGCGCGGTGGTCGCAAAGACGAAGGCCCGGCGCAGCATGATGTTCGGCAAGGGGATCTTCGGCGCCGGCAGCCTGGCGTCGAGCGATTGGACCGGCATCGCGAGCGGGGCCTCCGCCGGGAGAAATTGCGCCGGGGCCGGCTCGCGCTGCGCCGTCAGGGCGTCCATCGGTAGAGCCACGCTTCGGAGAGCGCATCGTCGCCGCGCACGAGCTGCGCGCGCAGCTCGATCGCCTTCTCGCTTCCGGCCGCGAGCTGGAAGCTCAGCCGCGTGCCGTGCACTTCGGGATTCGGATGCACCACGATGTTGCGCACCGCACCCTTGTCGCTCGAGACCTTCGCCTTGATCTCGCCCGGCGGCACGGTTTTCAGGTTCTCGCCCGCGAAGTCGATCACGATCTGGCGGGTCTCCTCGGTGCCGGCGCCGATGCGCGTCGCGATGGTTTGCGCCAGCGGCAGCGGTTTCGCGATATGCGCGCCCCAGTGGATGCGGTAGGTATAGCCGTACTCGCCCTTGGCACGGGTCGGATTGCGCGGGCGCCAGAACGCCACGATGTTGTCATTGATCTCGTTCGACGTCGGGATCTCGACCAGGCGCACTTCGCCTTCGCCCCAGTCGCCGATCGGCTCGATCCAGGCGCTCGGCCGCTTCTCGTAGCGCGCCTCGAGATCTTCGTAGCGGTGGAAATTGCGCTCGCGCTGCATCAGCCCGAAGCCGCGCGGATTGTTGTCAACGAAGGCGCTGACCTGCAGGTCGGTCGGATTGCTCAAGGGGCGCCAAAGCTGCTCGCCGCGCCCGTTCTGGATGCCAAGCCCGTCGGAATCGTGCACCGCGGGGCGGAAATCGTCGACGCCGCCGCGATCGTTCGGCCCGAAGAAATACATGCTGGTGAGCGTCGCGAGGCCCGGCTGATCGATCTGCACGCGCGGAAACAGCGTCGTCTCGATGTCGTAGACGGTGGTATCGCCGGGGCGGATGGTGAAGCGGTAGGCGGCGGTGGCACTCTCGCTGTCGAGCAGCGCATGCACCACGATCGACGTCGCACCCTTGGCCGGCCGCTCGATCCAGAACGCCTTGAAGATCGGGAATTCCTCGCCCTTCGGGTCCGCGGTCTTGAGCGACAATCCACGCGCCGACAGCCCGTAGGTCTGGTTCTTGGCGACGGCGCGGAAATAGCTGGCGCCGAGGAACACGCCGATCTCGTCGAAATAGTCCGGCCGGTTGATCGGCCCGTGGATGCGGAAGCCCGCAAAGCCGAGATCGCCCACGATCTCCGGCGCCGGCTGGTCGCCGAACGAGAACATGTTCGGCGAATAGAGGATCCGGCTTGCGAGCCCGTCCTTCACCTCGAACATGTCGACGCGCGGCGCGTAGTAGAAGCCGCGGTGGAAGAACTGGAGCTGGAACGGCAGGCCCTCGGCGCGCCAGATCGCCTGGTCCGGCTTGAAGCGGATCATGCGGTAGCGATCGTAGGTCAGGTCCTTCAGCACGTCGGGCAGCTTGTTGTCCGGCGCCTTGTGGGGCTTTTGCGCGAGATCACGCGCGAAGGCACGCACCGAGGCCGCCTCGAACGGTACGGGCTTCTCCTGCGCCTGCGCCTGCGAGACGAGAGAGGTGGAAAGCGGACGACCGATGAAGGGCAGGGCCAGACCGGCAGCCAAGAGATCACGACGTCGCAAGGACTTAACCCTCTAAACTCATGTGTTTTTTGGAAGCAATGTCGCGGGGGGCGTCATGCCTTACCGCGATCATTCGCCCCGCTACGCGCATCAACGGGATGGCGGTGCGAAGAGTTCCATTCTTATGAGGGCGCCATTCCGGCGAAACTGTGGGCGCGCGGCCCCGGCTTTTGTTCAGAGCAGAAAGGCTGCGGCGACCGATGCGACGAGCAGGATCGCGAACGCCACATTGATGATCCGGCTCGTCCGCGGCTCGCGGAAGAAGCGCGTCAGCGCCGCGCCGGCGAACAGCCAGGCGGCATTGACCGATGCGACGATCGCGACAAGCACGCCGAGCTTCAGCGCGGCGTCCAGCTCGGGCCGGCCGCGGACCAACGCAAAGCCGGAAAACAGTGCCGCCATCGCGGCATAGCCCTTCGGATTGATCAGCGAGAGGAGCACGCCGGCCATGAACGAGGGCTCGCTGCCCTGTGCGGTGTCTTGCAGCGGCGGCGCGCTCGCGATGCGCCAGGCGAGGTGGACGAAGTAGAGCGCCGCCAGGACCGCGACGACCGGCGCCGCGCCGGGGATCGCCAGCACGAGGCCGGTGATGCCGGCCGCCGTGAGCGACATCACGACCACCATCCCGGCATCGATCCCGCTCATGTAGGCGACACCGCGCCGCGGGCCAAACGCCGCGCCGGTCGCCGACAGGCTGACAGTCGCGGGGCCGGGGCTGCCGCACAGTGCGAGCGCCGCGAGGATGAAGCCGGGCAGCCCGTCCATGCTCCCTCCGAGAGCCTTGGCGTGATAAAATCACCAGATGGCCGGTCTCATGAACCCGCGCGCCGAAGGATGTCTTGAACGATCGTGCGGCGACTGGATCAGGGCCGCGCCGCCGTCGCCCGGCCTGGAGCGGATCGAGGCGCATTTCTCCGGCCACGGCTTCGACCCGCACCGGCACGACACTTACGCCATCGGCTTCACGCTTCGTGGCGTGCAGGCCTTCCGCTATCGCGGCGCGGCGCAGCGCAGCACGGCGGGCGAGGTGTTCGTGCTGCATCCGGACGAGACGCATGACGGCCACGCCGGCACGAGCGCCGGCTTCCGCTACCGCATTCTCTATCTCGAGCCGCGGCTCGTTCAGGAGGCGCTTGGCGGCGCGCATCCGCTGCCGTTCGTGCGCGATGCGGTCTCGGTCAATGCGCGGTTGATGAGCGCGCTTGCGCCCGCGCTGGACGACATGGAGGCGCCGCTGGAGGAGCTGCAGCGCGACGCGATCATCGCGGGGCTCGCGCAGGCATTAGCCGAGGCGGACAGGTCGCTCGCGCCGCCGCGCATGTCGCCGGCATCGCAGCGCGCCGTCGCGCTGGGGCGCGCGCGTCTTGATGAAACCGGAGCCGTCACCTCCGCCGAACTCGAGGCCCTCACCGGACTGTCGCGCTACGCGCTCGCGCGGCACTTCCGCGCCTGCCTCGGCACCAGCCCGCACCGCTATCTCACCATGCGCCGGCTCGACCGGGCGCGCACGCTGATCCGCCGCGGCACTCCGCTCGCCGACGCGGCGCTCGCCTGCGGCTTTGCCGACCAGAGCCACATGACGCGCCAGTTCAAGAAGACCTACGGCGTTTCGCCCGGCCGCTTTGCCGCGCTCGCCGCCTGACAAACAAAAACCCCGCCATTTCCGGCGGGGTTAAAGTCGGGGAGGAGTGAGCCTCGAACAGAGGCTCGACGCAACCTCAGGCGGGAATGCGCTCTTCCGCGTCGGACGGCTCGCGCAGCACGTAGCCGCGGCCCCAGACGGTCTCGATGTAGTTCTTCCCCTGCGACGCGTTCGCGAGCTTCTTGCGCAGCTTGCAGATGAACACGTCGATGATCTTGAGCTCCGGCTCGTCCATGCCGCCGTAGAGA
>DATEKY010000286.1:0-2675 GCA_035277225.1 Xanthobacteraceae bacterium | reverse complement strand
CCACGAAATACGGCTTCTCGCGCGATGACGTCGATGCCTATGCGGTCGAGAGCCAGAAGCGCTCCAAGGCCTCGTGGGATGCGGGCAACTTCAAGAACTCGGTCGTGCCGGTGAAGGACGTCAACGGCATCACCATCCTGGCGCATGACGAGCACATGCGGCCGTCGACCACGATGCAGTCGCTGGCGCAGCTGCAGCCCTCGTTCGTGCAGATGGGTGAGATGTACGGCTTCGACGCGGTCGCGGTGCAAGCCTATCCAGACGTCGAGAGCGTCACGCACGTGCATCACGCCGGCAATTCGTCCGGCATCGTCGATGGCGCCGCCGCCGTGCTGATCGGCAACAAGGAGGCCGGCGCGAAGGCTGGCTTGAAGCCCCGCGCGCGCATCCGCGCGTTCGCCAATATCGGCTCGGAGCCGGCGATCATGCTCACTGGGCCGATCGACGTGACCAACAAGGTCCTCAAGAAAGCCGGCATGACGATCGAGGACATCGACCTGTTCGAGCTGAACGAGGCATTCGCCTCGGTGGTGCTGCGCTACATGCAGGCGCTGAACATTCCGCACGACAAGATCAACGTGGCGGGCGGCGCGATCGCGATGGGCCATCCGCTCGGTGCGACCGGTGCGATGATCTTCGGCACCGTGCTCGACGAGCTGGAGCGGCGCAATCTCAAGACCGCGCTGGTCACGCTGTGCATCGGCGCCGGGATGGGCACCGCGACGATCATCGAGCGGGTGTGATCGCGCTCCCATGCCCAAGATCGATACGACCAGGCTCAGGCCGCGCGAGGGCACCAACTATCCCGACGCGTTCAAGCACGTCGTGCAGGGCCGCGAGAAGACCGCGCTCGGCAATGCGGCGGATCTGAGCCAGTTCGGCGTCAACCTGACGCGGCTCAAGCCCGGCGCGGCATCGGCGCTGCGACACTGGCACGAGAACGAAGACGAGTTCGTCTACATCCTCGCCGGCGAACTGGTGCTGATCGAGGACGACGGCGAGACGATCATGCGGCCGGGCGACTGCGCGGGATTCAAGGCCAACGTGGCGAACGGCCATCATCTGGTGAACCGCACGGACCGCGACGCGCTCTATCTCGAAGTCGGCACGCGCGCGCCGGCCGAGTGCGCGCACTACCCCGACGTCGACCTGAAATTCGAGCGCGACGAGACCGGCGCCCGCATCCTGCACAAAAACGGCGAGCCATACTGAGCCGCCCCTCTAGGAGATACCCCGATGGCGAATTTCAAGTTCGACGTGGATGCCGACGGCATCGCGCTGATCACCTGGGACATGCCGGGCAAGTCGATGAACGTTATCGACATGGACGTCGTCGCCGAGCTCGAGCAGCACGTCGACAAGGTGGCGAGCGATGCCGCGATCAAGGGCGCGGTGATCACCTCCGGCAAGGATACGTTCGGCGGCGGCGCCGACCTGACGATGCTGGAGCAGCAGCGGCATGACTACGAGGCGCTGCTGAAGCAGAAGGGCGAGGAAGCCGCCGTCACGATGGTGTTCGAGCGCTCTCGCAAGCTCTCTCAGGTTTACCGCAAGATGGAGACGTCCGGGAAGCCGTTCGCGGCCGCGCTGAACGGCACCGCCATGGGGGGCTGCTTCGAGATGGCGCTCGCCTGCCATCATCGTGTGGCGGCCGACAACCCGAAGACGCGCCTCGGCCTGCCCGAGATCAAGGTCGGGCTGTTCCCCGGCGCCGGCGGCACGCAGCGCATCGCGCGCATGATGGGCACCGCCGACGCGCTGCAGTTCCTGCTCAAGGGCGACCAGATCCGGCTCGATCGCGCCAAGACGATGAAGCTGGTCGACAACGTCGTGCCGGCCGCCGACCTAGTGAAGACCGCGAAGGACTGGGTCAAGGCGACGCCGAAGGCGAAGGCGCCGTGGGACGTCGACGGCTTCAAGCTGCCGGGCGGCCCGGTGTGGTCGAAGATGGGCATGATGACCTGGCCGGCCGCGAACGCGCTCTACCGCAAGGAGACGCTCGACAACTATCCGGCGGCGCGCGCGATCCTTTCTTCCGTGTTCGAGGGCCTGCAGGTGCCGTTCGACACCGCGCTGCGCATCGAGTCGCGTTACTTCGCCAAGGTCGTGCGCTCGCCGGAAGCCGGCGCGATGATCCGCTCCCTGTTCGTCTCGATGCAGGAGCTGAACAAGGGCGCGCGGCGCCCGGAGGCCCCGGCGACCAGCCTGAAGAAGGTCGGCGTGCTCGGCGCCGGGCTGATGGGCGCGGGCATTGCCTACGTCACCGCACAGGCCGGCCTCGACGTGGTGCTGATCGACCGCGACCAGGAGGCGGCCGACAAGGGCAAGGCCTATTCGCAGAAGCTCCTGGAGACTCAGATCAAGCGCGGCCGCGCCAAGCAGGCGGACGCCGACGCGCTGCTCGCGCGCATCACGGCGACGCCCGATTACGAGAAGCTGAAGGGCGTCGACCTCGTTATCGAGGCCGTGTTCGAGGATCGCAACGTGAAGGCCGAGGCGACCGCGAAGGCGCAGGCGATTGTGGGCGAGAAGATCGTGTTCGGGTCGAACACCTCGACCCTGCCGATCACCTCGCTGGCCGAGAAATCCGCCGATCCGAAGAACTTCATCGGCGTGCATTTCTTCTCGCCGGTCGACAAGATGATGCTGGTCGAGATCATCATGGGCGAGAAGAC
>DATEKY010000285.1:0-2212 GCA_035277225.1 Xanthobacteraceae bacterium | reverse complement strand
TCCTGGCGATGGGCGCGATCGGCTGGCGAATCGTCGATGCCGGGCGCATGAGCGCGATCGAGACCGCCTGTCAGGCCGCGATGGCGCTCTGTCTGGTGGGGCTGGTCGCGGTGGCGCTCGCCGGCCTCTCGGCCGGGGAGGGCGGAATGGTCGCGCTGACCGGCTGCGCGTTTGCGGTCGGCTCCGTCGTCTCAATCACGCTCGCGACGCTCTATGCCAAGCGGCTGCACGATCAGGGCGCGAGCGCCGCGGCGGTGGTGGCGACGCGCTTCCTCGGCGTGCTCGCCGCAGCCGCGGTCGCGTTGTCGCTCCTGCCGGATGCCCGCGCCGCGGCGCTCGCGCCCGTCACCTGGCTCGCGCTCGCGCCTGCCGCATTCGTCTTCATGGCGGTGCCGATCTATTTCAACCAGATCGGCGTGAAGCGCGCGAGCCCGCTCACCGTGCGCGTGCTGCTCGCGCTCGGGCCCGTGTTCCTGATCGCGCTGCAGACGCTTGCGGGCGGCACAGCGCTCTCCGGCTATTCGCTCGCCGGAGTTGCGGCCTATTGCGCCATCGCGATTGCGGCCGCGCTGATGCGCGCGCTCAGTGCAAGAGCCGTGTCGGCTCCGGCACCAGCGTAAGGTCGATCTCGCCGATCAGCGCGGCGCGCAGCCGCTCGGCCTCGGCGATGCCGGCGGCGAACTCGTCGGCGGTGCGCGCGTTCGAGCCCGACAGCACGATGCCGCCGAGCGTGAGGATCGCCGCCACCATCAGCCGCAGCGCGTCCGGCTGCATGAAGCCGAGGATCAGCGCCGCCAGAACCGCGAGCCCGGCCGCGATCGCGATCTTCGCCGCGACCGCGACCTTGCGGCAGCGCTCGAGCGAATCCGACAGCCGCTCGATCCGCTGTTCCAGCTTGGCGATCTCGCCGCGCACGTCTTCCAAGGTGTCACCCATCCGCAACGATCAGAAACATTGAAGTGTACTTCGGGTCTGCCGGCTTATAAACGCCGCTTCGAATCCCCACGTGCCGGTCCGATGCAGCCCGTCATTTCGGTCAGAAACCTCTCGAAAACCTACGCCACCGGCTTCCAGGCGCTCAAGCGCGTCGACCTGGAGATCCGCCGCGGCGAGATCTTCGCGCTGCTCGGGCCGAACGGCGCCGGCAAGACGACGCTGATCAACATCATCTGCGGCATCGCCAATGCGTCCGCCGGCACGGTCACGATCGACGGCCACGATCACGTGCGCGACTTCCGTGCGGCGCGCGACCTGATCGGACTGGTGCCGCAGGAACTGCATACCGACGCGTTCGAGACGGTGTGGGCGACCACGAGCTTTTCGCGCGGCCTGTTCGGCAAGCCGAAGAGCCCGGAAACGATCGAGAAGGTGCTGAAGGAGCTCTCGCTCTGGGACAAGAAGGACAGCCAGATCATCACGCTCTCCGGCGGCATGAAGCGGCGCGTGCTGATCGCCAAGGCGCTGGCGCACGAGCCGCGCATCCTGTTCCTCGACGAGCCGACTGCCGGCGTCGACGTCGAGTTGCGCAAGGACATGTGGCAGGTGGTGAGGGCGCTGCGCGCGTCCGGCGTCACCATCATCCTCACCACGCATTACATCGAGGAAGCCGAAGAGATGGCGGACCGCGTCGGCGTCATCAACAAGGGCGAGCTCATTCTGGTGGAGGAGAAGGCCGAGCTGATGCGCAAGCTCGGCAAGAAACAGCTCACGCTCCATCTGGCGCAGCCGCTCGCCGCGATCCCCGAGGCGCTCTCGGCATTCAACCTCTCGCTCTCCGAAGATAGACGCGATCTCACCTACACCTATGACACCCAGGCCGAGCGCACCGGCATCACGCGCCTGCTCGCGGGCTTGAGTGCCGCCGACATCCGCTTCCGCGACCTCGAAACGACGCAGAGCTCGCTCGAAGACATCTTCATCGGCCTGGTGAGGGCCGAGCCATGAGCCAGGTCATGAACTGGCGCGCCGCCGCCGCGATCTACCGCTTCGAGATGGCGCGCACAGGGCGCACCATCTGGCAGAGCATCGTCTCGCCGGTGATCTCGACCTCGCTCTATTTCGTGGTGTTCGGCGCCGCGATCGGCTCGCGCATTCCCGAGATCGAGGGGGTGAGCTACGGCGCCTTCATCGTGCCCGGCCTGATCATGCTGACGCTGCTGACGCAGAGCACGATGAACGCCTCGTTCGGCATCTACTTTCCGAAATTCACCGG
>DATEKY010000284.1:0-6144 GCA_035277225.1 Xanthobacteraceae bacterium | reverse complement strand
GACTACATGACCGGGTGGAGTTCCGCCGCGACGCGTCCGGCGGCACGTGGACCAAGGTTCGGATGTATCCGTGAAAGCAGATCGTTGATGCCGAATTCCCTGACCAGCAACCAGCCGCGCCGCACGCTGCTGCTGACCGGCGCCAGCCGCGGCATCGGGCACGCGACGGTGAAGCGTTTCTCGGCCGCCGGCTGGCGCGTCATCACCTGCTCGCGCCATGGTTTTCCGGAGAACTGCCCGTGGGAGATGGGCCCCGAGGATCACATCCAGGTCGATCTCGCGGATGCGGCGAGCACCGACGCGGCGATCGCCGAGATCAAGACGCGGCTCGAGAACGGCGAGTTGCACGCGCTGGTCAACAACGCGGCGATCTCGCCCAAGGCCGAGGGTGGCAAGCGGCTCGGCGCGATCGACACCGCACGCGAGGTGTGGAGCCACGTGTTCCAGGTGAATTTCTTCGCGCCGATCATGCTCGCGCGGGGATTAATCAATGAACTGGGCAAGGCGAACGGCGCGGTGGTGAACGTCACCTCCATCGCGGGCTCGCGCGTGCATCCGTTCGCCGGCGCGGCCTATGCGACGTCGAAGGCGGCACTCGCCTCGCTGACGCGCGAGATGGCCTCCGATTTCGGTCGCCTCGGCGTGCGCGTTAATTCGATCGCGCCGGGCGAGATCGACACCGCAATCCTCTCGCCCGGCACCGAGGAGATCGTCGCGCATCAGATCCCGATGCATCGCCTCGGCACGCCCGACGAGGTGGCGAAGATCATTTATGTGCTGTGCACCGAGACGAGCTCTTATGTGAACGGCGCCGAAATCCACATCAACGGCGGTCAGCACGTTTAGGCCAGGGCTCCGTCGCGGAGTCCGCCACCTAGCCCGACATGATCTTGAGCTGCGGCGGCGCCTTGCGGCCGACCATCTCGGCGTATTCGGCGATCGGGGCGGGGCGGCCGATGTGATAGCCCTGCGCCTCGTCGCAGGATTCGCGCGCCAGGAACTCGAGCTGCGCGGCGGTCTCGACGCCCTCGGCCAGCACCGGCAGATGCAGGCCGCGCCCAAGCCCGATGACGGCGCGCACGATGGTCGCCGAGTAGCGATTTTCCGTGAGGTTGGAGATGAAAGTCCGGTCGATCTTGATCTTGTCGAACGGAAACGATTGCAGATACGACAGCGACGAATAGCCGGTGCCGAAATCGTCCATCGCGATGCTGACGCCGAGCGCCTTCAGCCGCCGCAGGATCGAGACCGCGCGCGTGAAGTCGTTGATCAGCACGCCCTCGGTGATTTCGAGCTCGAGGCGGCGCGGAGCAAGGCCCGTCTCCAGCAGGATCGCATGCACCAGCGCGGGCAGGTCGCCGTGGCGGAATTGGACCGGCGAGAGATTGACCGCGACGGTCAGCGGCTTCGGCCATGACGCCGCCTCGCGGCAGGCCTCGCGCAGGATCCACACGCCCATCTCGGCGATCAGATTGTTTTCTTCCGCGAGCGGAATGAACGTCCCGGGCGGAACGACGCCGCGCACCGGGTGATGCCAGCGCACCAGCGCTTCGAAGCCGATCGTCTCGCCGCCGATGCGCGCCTGCGGCTGGTAGTAGAGCGTGAGCTCCCCGTTATCGATCGCCGCATGCAGTTCGCGCTGCAGCGCGCGCCGCTCGCGCAGGCGCTCGTCCATGTGCGCCTCGAAAAAGCGGATCGTTCCGCGCCCGGCCGCCTTGGCGCGATAGAGCGCCGCGTCGGCATTGGCAATCAGCGTGGTCTCGTCGGCGCCGTCGGAGGGATAGACCGCGATGCCGATGCTCAAGCCCACATGCAGGCTCTCCTCGCCCGCCGCGATATCGGCCGCCATCGCCTGCGACAGCCGCTCGGCAATCGCTTCCGCGGTCGCGGGCTGTGCGCCGTCCGCGACGATCAACGCGAATTCGTCCCCGCCGAAGCGCGCGAGGAACGCGCTGCCGGCAGCCTCGCGCAGCCTGCGCCCGATCTCGCACAGCAGCATGTCGCCGGTCGCGTGACCGAACACGTCAGTGACCTCCTTGAACCGGTCGAGGTCGATGCTGAGCACCGCGAACGTCTTGTCGCCAGCTGCCGCGGCGGCGAGCGTCGCGGCCAGCCTGTCGTTGAACGCGGCGCGGTTCGGCAGGTCGGTGAGCGCGTCGTGCGACGCCATATGCGCGATCTGGTCGCGCGCGCGTTTGCGGTCGGTCACGTCTTCCGACAGGCTGAGCAGATATTGCGCGTCGCTGTCCGCGCCGCGCACCAGCAGCTTCTTGGTGTTGAACAGGCGCATGCCGTTGTGCAGCGTCTCGAACGGCTGCTCCTCGGCTGCGTGCAGCGTTCCGGATTCGGCGACATCGCGGTCGCTTCTCTCGACGAAGTCCGCGGTCTGCTTGGTGAAGATCTCGTCGGCCCGCCTGCCGACCATCTCCGCGCTCGGAACGCCGAATGATTGCTCGGCCGCGCGGTTGGCCAGCACGTAGCGTTTGTCGCGCGCATCCTTGACGGTGAGGGCCACCGGCATGTTCTCGACGATGGTATCGAGGAAGGTGCGTGTGCGGCGCAGCTCGTCTTCCGCCCGCTTGCGTTTCGTGATGTCGATCAACGTGACCAGCGAGGCGGTGCGCCCTTCGTACATCATCGAGCGGCCGTAGAATGCGACGTCGAACAGGCTCCCGTCCGCCTTGGCGTGGACGGTGGTCTGGCCTTCGCGCAACCCGCTTTCATCGCCGCCGATGGCGTTTTCGATCGGACTCCAGTCCTCCGACCGCCTGATGTCGTGCAGCGTGAGCGTGAGAAAGGTCTCACGGTCGTAGCCGTATTTCTCTTCCGCGGCCTTGTTGACGGCAAGGAAGCGCAATGTCTCGTGGTCCCACACCCACATCGGCAGCGGATTGTTCTCGAACAGAAAGCGGAACGACGCCTGCCGACGGCGTTCTTCGGTGATGTCCTGGTGGGTCGCGACCCATCCGCCGTCGGCGAGCGGCTGCCCGACGACCTCGATGCTACGTCCGTCGCGGTGCTCGATGATCTGTCTTGAAGCCTCGCGGCGGGCGACCGATTCAAGCACCGTCGCGCAATAGCGCTCCGGATCGCCGTCGAACGTGCCGGCGGCGATGCGCCGCTCGATCACGTCGCGCAACGTGAGGCCGGGTTTGATCGTGCCCCGGGGCAGACGGTAGAGATCGAGATAGCGCTGGTTGCACAGGATGACGCGGGTATCGGCGTCGAACATCATGACGCCGTGGGTCATGTTGTTGAGCGCGGTGTCGAGCAGGGCGTTTTTCTGCGCGACGCGCTGGTCCATGACCGCCGCGACGATGGCGGCGCCGAGGATGGCAAGCGTCACGCCGGCGATCGTCATTGCGAGAACGGATCCGGAAACCGCGAGTGGATCGATGGTGCGCGCCGGGTCAGGCAGGATCGCGACCGCGCCCATGGCGGTGAAATGGTGCAGCACGATCGAGAGCGTGAGCAGGACCGCGGCCGCGAGCGTCATGCGCGCGCCGCGCCGGCGCGCCGCAACCGTCAGCGACGCCCCGGCAAGCAGGATGCCGAACACGATCGAAGCCGTGACCAGCGTGGCGGACCAGGTCACGTGCCCGGGCACCTCCAGCGCCGCCATTCCGGTGTAGTGCATTACGGCGACGCCCGCGCCGACGATGACGCCGCCCGCGCCGGCGCTCCAAAGCGATTTCGTCGCGCAGGCAACCGCGAGGCCCGCGATGGTCAGCGCAACGGCCGCGATGAGCGAGAGCACGGTGAGCGCGACGTCGTAGCCGACCGGGACTCCGGGCTCGTAGGCAAGCATCCCGATGAAATGGGTCGCCCAGATGCCGCAGCCGGCCGCAGCGCCGGCCCCGACGATCCATCCGGCGCGGATATGTTTTGTCGTCGAGAGCGCGCGGTCGAACAGGCAGACGGCGGCGAGGCTCGCCGCGAAGCAGACAGCGCCTGCGAGCACGACCATCCGAAGGTCATGCTCGGTCGTCAGGCAGGTCAGAACGCGGAACATCGCACACACACCCTCCGACACGCGCAATAGCCCCGGGGCGTGTTCGTCGGGTTAAATGCGGGAAGGGATTGGACCGCGCGGCGCGGCCCGTTCATGAATATGGCAAAGGAACCGCTAATCGCCGATCTGCGATTGTTCCCAACGGATTACAGCCACCGCTTCCACTTGAAGAACCAGTAGGGGAGGATCGCGGCGACGATCATCAGCAGCAGCGCGAGCGGATAGCCGAACCACCAGTCGAGTTCCGGCATGTGCTTGAAGTTCATGCCGTAGATCGAGGCGATCAGCGTCGGCGGCATCAGCACCACCGCCGCGACCGAGAACAGCTTTATGATGTTGTTCTGCTCGACGCTCATCACGCCGATCATCGCATCGAGCAGGAAGGTGACCTTGTTGCCGAGATAGCTCGCGTGGTCCGAGAGCGACTGCACGTCGCGCTGCATCGTCTTGAGCAGAGAACGCATCTCCTTCGGCCACTTCAGGCCGTCGGCTTCGTTGGTCAGGAACAGGACGAGGCGGCCGATCGATACGAGGCTCTCGCGCACCTTGGACGTGAGGTCGCCTTTGCGGCCGATGGCCTTGAGAATGTAGCGGTAGGTGATGGTGCGGTCGATGCGCCGCCCCTCGGGCTCGAAAATGTCGTGCGAGGCGCGGTCGATGTCGGCACCGGCCCGTTCCAGGATGTCGGCGGCACGGTCGATCACCGCGTCGAGCAGGTCCATCATGATGGACTCGCCGGAAACCGTCGGCGAGCAGGCGCGTGCGAGCTTGTTGGCGATCAGCGCGAACGGCTTCGGGTCGTCGTAGCGCACCGTGACGAGCTTGTGGCCGGCGAGGATGAAGGTCACCGCGGTTGTTTTCGGCGTCGCGGTGTCCGACTGGCACATCAGCGTCGCGGTCATGTAGCGCGCGCCGTTCTCGATATAGAGCCGGCTCGACACCTCGATTTCCTGCATCTCCTCGCGCGTCGGCACCGCGACGCCGAGCGCGCGCTCGAGCAGCTTGTCTTCGTCATTGGTCGGCGTGACGAGATCGAACCAGACCGCGCCTTCGGGCACGGGGCCGGCCGCCTCGATCACCTGGCGTTCGAGCGAGGTGCCGCGCGGGACATAGGCTGACAGCATAGGCGCGCCATTGCGAGGGTAAGAGCCCTGCCTAGCGTGCCGAGGCGGGAGCGTCCACTGGATCGCGATGACTTTTCGATGACGGCGCGCCTTGGTGGAGCATGATCTGTCCTGAAAACCGGTGTCCGCTTTTCGGGATCATGCTCTGGCGCCGCAGCGGCCGATCAGTTCAGGCCGCGGCCTCTTCGGCCAGTTGGTCGGAAAGCTTGGCCGGCGCGTAGGCCGGATTGCGCGCATCGCTGCCGTAGCGCATCGCCGCCGCGACCGCCGAGATGCCGATCTTGCCGAAGCGCGGATCGAGTTCGGCGCGCTCGCGGCGTTGTTCTGTAGCCGCTCGTTGGGAGTTCATTGTCCTCTCCTGGACTGTTTGTGCCGGCCCGGGCCGGGGCATTCGTGGCCGCTCATCTCGCCCCCGAGTGGGGCGGGAAATGGGCAGAATTTGTGCAACAGCACGGGCATTTGGCAGTGATTCGATGAGTCTGTTCCGGCGCCTCGCGGAGCCGGTGAAGTCGCGAGAAAGCCTAGGGATTCAGGGTAAACAGGTCGTTTACCTTTTGCTGCGAAGCTCGTTCGGTTCAAACCAGGCCATTCCGGCTACCGGACTGCGGCATTCCTGCAACAGGTCTCGGCGAGCGTGTGCTGCTGCGCTCGTCGCCGCTGGAATGGAAAGGGTCTTTCGGATAACACAAGGCATCCTCTGGGGCGCGAAGGCTGAGGGAAGTATCGAACCATGGCGCTACGTGCGGTCGCATTTCTGTGCCTCGGGCTCGCCGCCGGCGGTTGCGTGCAGTCGACCTTGGAGCCCTCGTCCGAAGCGTCGCTGACGCCGCGCGACAAGAAGCTGCTCGCGAGCGCGCCGTACGCCCAGGCGACGATCCCGGAACCCTACAAGCGCCACATCGTCACCTATCACCGCAAGGAGACGGCGGGCACGATCGTGGTCGATAGCGATGCGCGCTACCTCTATTACGTGCTCCCCGAAGGCAAGGCGATCCGCTACGGCATCAC
>DATEKY010000283.1:0-3111 GCA_035277225.1 Xanthobacteraceae bacterium | reverse complement strand
TCCGCGGAAGCGAGCGCGATCGTCGGGCTCGGCGCCAACCTGCTGGTCGGCGGCAACGATCGTTCGATCGCGCTGCAGCCGCTCTCGGTGCAGGGCCAGGTCGGCATCAACATCGCGGCGGGCATTGCCGAGATCTCGCTGCAATTCGTCCGCTGACCTGACGGCATTTCTGTCTTGACGCGCGCGGCAAGCTGCCGCGCGCTTTCTTTTTGCCGCAATGCAGACTTGCGGCGGGCTTGCCAGTCGCGCGCTCTCCTGAAACGATACCGTCATAATCAGCGAGAGCCGTTCGCGGCACGTCGCCGCGTCGGCCATGGGAGGCGGACATGGCAGACACTGGCGCTAACGGCACGAGTCCGAAGGGCTCCCGGTGCATCGCACTCGTGGGCCCATTCCAGAGCGGCAAGACCACGCTTCTCGAAGGCATCCTCGCGCGCACCGGTGCGATCCAGCGCCAGGGCACGGTCGAGTCCGGCTCGACGGTCGGCGATGCCTCTGCCGAGGCGCGTCACCACAAGATGAGCGTCGAGCTCTCGGTCGCCACCACGAATTTCCTCGGCGACACCTATACGTTTATCGATTGCCCCGGCTCGGTCGAGTTCTCGCACGACATGCGTGCGGCGCTGCATGCGGTCGACGCGGCGGTCGTGGTCTGCGAGGCGGACGAGAAGAAGATCCCGCAATTGCAGCTGATCCTGCGCGAGCTGGAAGACCTGAAAATCCCGCGCTTCCTGTTTCTCAACAAGATCGACAAGGCCGACAAGCGCGTGCGCGAGACGCTCAAGCTGCTGCAGCCCGCCTCGCGCGTGCCGCTGGTGCTGCGCCAGATTCCGATCTGGTCGAACGACATCGTCATCGGCTTTGTCGATCTCGCGCTCGAGCGCGCCCATATCTACAAGGAGCACGCGCCGTCCGAGGTCGTGCCGCTCGAAGGCGACAACGTCGACCGCGGCAAGGAAGCGCGCTTCACCATGCTGGAGTCGCTCGCCGACCACGACGACGAGCTGATGGAGCAGCTGCTCGAGGACATTCCGCCGCCGCGCGACAAGGTGTTCGACGATCTCGCCAAGGAGCTGCGCGAGGGCGTGATCTGCCCGGTGCTGATCGGCTCGGCGACGCGCACCAATGGCGTGCTGCGGCTGATGAAGGCGCTGCGCCACGAGGCGCCGGGCATCGGCGAGACGGTGAAGCGCCTCGGCGTGAAGCCGGGCGCCGACGCGGTCGCGACCGTGTTCAAGACCATGCACACCGCGCACGGCGGCAAGATGTCGATCGCCCGCGTGCTCGCCGGTCAGGTCGGCGACGGCACGACCTTGATCACGCCGGAGACCGAGGCCGGGCGCGTCGCCGCCGTATTCAAGCTGGTCGGTCAGGGCACCGAAAAGCGCGGCCCGGCCGCGGCGGGCGATACCGTCGCGCTCGGCAAGCTCGACCATGCCAGGACCGGTGACACGCTGACCGCCGGCCGGAACGCGCACCCGCAACTCGCCGCGATGACGCCGCACGAACCCGTGCTGGCGATCGCGATCTCGGCGAAGGAACGCAAGGACGACGTCAAGCTCGGTCAGGCGCTGAACAAGCTGGTCGACGAGGATCCCTCGCTGGTCGTGGTGCACAATCCCGAGACCCACGAGATCGTCGTATGGGGGCAGGGCGAGATGCACCTGCGCGTCGCGACCGAACGCCTCGCCGGGCGCTTCGGCGTCGCGATCGAGCGGCAGAAGCCGATCGTCGGCTATCGCGAGACCATCAAGAAGCCGGTGCTCAACGTCCGCGGGCGGCACAAGAAGCAGTCCGGTGGCCACGGCCAGTTCGGCGACATCGTGATCGACGTGAAGCCGCTGCCGCGCAGTTCGGGCTTCAAGTTCGACGAGGTGATCACCGGCGGCGCGGTGCCGCGCAATTACATTCCGGCGGTCGAGGAGGGCGTGATCGACGCGCTCAAGCACGGTCCGCTCGGCTTCCCGGTCGTGGATATCGCGGTGACGCTGACCGACGGCTCGTATCACGCGGTCGATTCATCCGACATGGCGTTCCGCCTCGCCGGCCGGCTCGGCATCTCGGAAGCGTTGCCGAACGCACAGCCGGTGCTGCTCGAGCCGATCCACCTGGTTGAGATCGTCTGCCCGACCGACGCGACCGCAAAGATCAACGCGATCCTGTCGGGGCGGCGCGGCCAGATCCTCGGCTTCGACACGCGCGACGGCTGGACCGGCTGGGACGCCGTGAAGGCGATGATGCCCGAGACCGAGATCGGCGATCTCATCATCGAGGTGCGCTCGGCGACGGCCGGCGTCGGCACCTTCACGGCCAAGTTCGACCACATGGCTGAGCTGACCGGCCGCACCGCCGACCAGATCGTCGCCGCGAAGAAGGCCGCGCAGGCTGCGGCCTGAGGGAATGGATCAAACCGGGTTCCCGCAACCCGGCCTGCCGCAAGCGTGACTTGCCTGTGATCCGGCTTGGCCGTACCTCGTAGGATACGGGCGCGACCGGAGGATATGCCTCATGCACGTCATTCACCGCCGGGGATGGGAAATCCCCGAACACTGCGCGACTCCCGAAAGCGTGTTCCTGAGCAGGCGCGCGGTTCTCGGCGCCGGCGCCGGCATTGCCGCCGCGACCCTGGTTCCGGGCCTCGCGCAGGCGCAGCGCGTGTCTGATCTGCCGGATCCGACCAAGGATCTCTATCCGCTCAAGCGCAACGAGAAGTACGGGCTCGACGGCCGCCCGATCACGCCAGAAGAGATCAACGCCAACTACAACAATTTCTACGAATTCGGCACAGCCAAGAACGTCACGAGGGCGGCGCAAGCGCTCAAGATCAGGCCGTGGATGGTGAAGATCGACGGCATGGTGGAGAAGCCGTTCGAGATCGCGATCGACGACCTGATCCGCAAGATGCCGCTGGAAGAACGGCTCTATCGTCATCGCTGCGTCGAGGCGTGGTCGATGACGATCCCGTGGAGCGGCTTCCAGATGAGCCACTTGATGGCGCTGGCCAAGCCGACCTCGTCGGCGAAGTACGTCGTGATGCAGACGTTCCAGGACAATTCGGCGCCGGGATTCCGCCAAGTCTGGTATCCGTGGCCCTACACCGAGGGTCTGACG
>DATEKY010000282.1:0-11887 GCA_035277225.1 Xanthobacteraceae bacterium | reverse complement strand
CTCGCAGGTCGTGATGGGCGAAGCTTTCCTCGGCGCCTACGCGGCGCTGCTGGTGAAGACCTGTCATTCGCGCGGCGCCTTCGCGATGGGAGGCATGGCGGCGCAGATCCCGGTCAAGAACGATCCCGCCGCGAACGACGCCGCGTTCGCCAAGGTGCGCGCCGACAAGGAGCGCGAGGTGCGCGACGGCTATGACGGCACCTGGGTGGCGCATCCGGACCTCGTGCCGGTCGCGCGCGAGGTGTTCGACCGCATGATGCCGGAGAAGAACCAGATCGCCCGCATGCGCCAGCACGTGCGCGTGCTGCGCGACGACCTCCTGAAAATCCATCACGGCACCAGGACCGAAGAGGGCTTCCGCCTCAACATCCGGGTCGGCGTGCAGTACATCGAGGCCTGGCTGCGCGGCCGCGGCGCGGTGCCGATCTACAACCTGATGGAAGACGCCGCGACCGCGGAAATCTCGCGCGCACAAATCTGGCAATGGATCAGGTACGAAGCCGAGCTCGACGGCGGCATCGTGGTGACGCCGAAATATTTCGAGCGCGCGCTCACCGAGGAGATGGAGCGCGTCAAGGACGAAGTCGGCGCGGACAACTATGCCAGGGGGCGCTTTCCCGAAGCGATCGCGCTGTTCCGGGATATTTCGCTGGCGCCGGAGTTCGTGGAGTTTCTCACTATCCCGGCCTACCGGCTTATCGTATAGAGCGCGACCCAATTGCACGGGCCCTGCGGGCGCAATAGCATTGCGCCACAAGGGGAGGGACGGCTGCGCCGGCCCGTAACATCTCGCAAAACAACGGAGCGGTCATGCCGTACAACATTCTCATCCTGGGCGCGGCCTACGGCTCGCTGCTCGCCTCCAAGATGCTGTTCGGCGGGCATTACGTGAACCACGTCTGCCTTCCGGCCGAGGCCGACCTGATCAATTCGGAAGGGTTCCGCGTGCGCCTGCCGGTGAAGGGCCGCAAGGACCCGGTCGTGCTCGACACGCGCAAGCTGCCCGGCAAGGTCTCGGCCGCGGGCCCGAAGGAGGTCAACCCGAAGGACTACGACCTGATCGGGCTTGCGATGCAGGAGCCGCAATACCGCTCGCCCGGCGTGCGCGAGCTGCTCGATGCGGTGGCGAAGTCGGGCGTGCCGACCATGTCGATCATGAACATGCCGCCGCTGCCCTACGTGAAGCGCATTCCCGGCCTCGACTACGACGCCCTCAAGCCCGCCTATACCGACGCCTCGGTGTGGGACAATTTCGATCCGGCCTCGCTGACCTTGTGCAGCCCGGACCCGCAGGCGATCCGCCCGCCGGACGAGAAGGTCAACGTGCTGATGGTCACGTTGCCGACCAACTTCAAAGTGGCGAAGTTCGACAACGAGAAGGGCAACACGATCATCCGCCAGCTCGAGCAGGAGATCGACGCGATCCGCTTCGATCCGGGTGACGGCAGCAAGATCGAGCTGCCTGTGAAGCTGCGCGTGCACGACTCGCTGTTCGTGCCGCTCGCCAAGTGGTCGATGCTGCTCGCCGGCAACTACCGCTGCGTGACCGAAGACGGCATGCGCACCGCGCAGGAGGCGGTGCATTCCGACATCGAGACCTCGCGCTCGGTCTACAATTTCGTCTACGACCTGTGCGTCAAGCTCGGCGCCTCGCCGAACGATCTTGTGCCGTTCGAGAAATACGCGGCGGCCGCGCAGTCGCTGGTGCGGCCTGCCTCCGCGGCGCGCGCGCTGCAGAACGGCGCGCCGAACATCGAGCGCGCCGACAAGCTGGTGCAGCTGATCGCCAAGCAGAAGGGCTTGAGCCATCCGGCGATCGACGCGCAGGTCGCGCTGGTCGACCGGCGCCTCGAGGCGAACCGCAAGAAGGCGGCGGCTTAGGGCTCCGGCGCGCGGGTGGCGAGCCGCGACGCCTTAGGGCATAATGCGGCATGGCATTCGCGCGCATCACCATCGATCCGGCTGTCTGCACTGGGAAGCCCTGCATTCGCGGGCTGCGATTTCCTGTGGCGCGTCTGCTCGGCCTGCTGGCGGCGGGCGAGACGCGTGAGCAAATTCTCAAGGCCTATCCTTACCTCGAGCCGGAAGACATCGACGAGGCACTACGCTACGCCGCGTCTCTTGCCGAAGACGAGACCATCGAACTCGCGTCATCACCTTGATCCATGAAGTTCCTGGTGGACATGCCGCTGTCCCCGGAGCTTGCCGCATGGCTCAGAAGCAGCGGTCATGATGCGGTTCACGCGGACGAGATCGGTCTTGACCGAGCGCCCGACGTCGAAATCATTCAAGCTGCGATAGCAGCCGCGCAAACGATCGTCACAGCCGATCTGGACTACCCACGCCTGCTTGCGACCGCCGGGCTGAACAGCCCAAGCCTTATCTTGTTTCGCGATGGCAACTGGACCGATGCTCGTCCAGCGTATGGATGAGGTTCTGCGGATGTTGTCCGAGTCCGAGGTCGCGCAGAGTATTATCGTCGTTGAACGAAATCGACTGCGCCGGCGCCGGTTACCTATCGTGCTTTGACTACCTCGCCGCGTCGAACCCGCCGTGCGCCCAGTGCGCGGCGTTCGCCGGATCGGTGAGAAACTTGATGAACGCCATCGCCGGCTCGGGCGCCGCGTTCGCCGTCAGCACGCCGGCCGCGTAGACCGTGTTGAGCTGCACCTCGGCCGGGATCAACCCGGCAAGCGCGACGCCTTTCTCCGAGATGATCTCGCTGACCGGATAGAGCCCGACCTCCGCGTCGCCCTTGGTGATCGCTGCGACCCCGCCGTCGAGTGCGTTACGATGCAGCGACTTCGCCTTCACGGCATCCGCAATGCCCAGCTGTTCCCACACCTTGCCGAGATGCGTGCCGCTCGGCGTCGCACCGGGCGTCGCGTGCACGACCGATTTCGCGTTGAGCATGACCTGCTTGAGCTTCTCGAGCGTCGAGATATCCGGCTTTGGCGCACCCTCGCGCACCACCAGTCCGATGCGCACGATGCCGAGATTGGGCCGCGGCGCCTCGCGCATCACGCCGGCCTTCACCTGCGCCTCCAGCGCGGGCGCCGGCATCAGCACCATGTCGGGCTTCGCGCCGGCCGCGAGTTGCTGCTGAATCTGGCTGATCACGATGTAGGTGAAATGCACCTTGTGCCCGGTCTGCTTCTCGAATTCCGGCGTCAGCACGGCCAGAACTTCCTTCGGCGCGCCGCCGCTCATCACGCGAATATCCGCTGCCAAGACCGTGCTCCCTGAAACGATCGACAGGCCGGCGGCGGCCAACACGGATGCTCTCATGGCGTTGCTCCCCGGCGTCGTTTGCGAGTATGCGGATTGAACCGTAGCACGGCGCCGAAGGGACACGGAATGCGCATCATCGACCTGTCACGTGAGCTTTATCACCGCACGCCGAGCTATCCGGGCCAGCCGCCGGTCATCCACGGCGTATGGAAGACGCACGAGGAGGCGTTCGCGGAGTCCGGCAACGTGCAGGGCAACAGCGTGATGTATTTCTCGATGCCGGATCATGGCGGGACGCACATCGATGCGCCGCGCCATTTCGGCAAATCCGGCATGCCGATCGACGAGTACCCGCTGGAGAATTGCATCGTGCCCGGCATCTGCATCGATCTGCGCCACATCGCACCTCGCGCGGAAATCACGCCGGACGATCTCGACGTGGCGGTGAAGAAAACGGGTCTCGCGATCCCGAAAGGCGGCACCGTGCTGTTGTGCACCGGGCATCATGCGCGCACGTTCCCGACCGCCGCCTATTCGACCGACAATTCCGGCGTCAATGTCGCGGCGACCGAATGGCTCGCGCGAGCGGGCATCGTGCATTTCGGCATCGACTCGATGCGGCCCGGCCCCGAAGGCAAGGTGAACGCGCTGGTGCACAAGGCCTGCCTCGAACTCGACATCACGCACATCGAGAGCCTGTGCAATCTCGAGGCGCTGCTCGGGCAGGGCGTATTCCGCTTCATCGGGCTGCCGCTCAAATGGCGCGGCGGCACCGGCTCGCCGATCAGGGCGGTGGCTGTTTTCGAGTGAGCATCAGCCGGCGGTTGCCGGAGTGAGCGCAGCCTCCTTCACAACGTAGCGCTTTCCTTCGGGCGCGAGCGTCAAGCGCCGCTTGTGGAACGCCGCGAGCGTCGAGCGATGTCCGATGGAGACGACGGTCGCGTTGGGCAACCGCTGTTGCAGCAGTGTGTACAGCGCGGCCTCGGACGCCTCGTCGAGCGCCGCCGACGCCTCGTCGAGCAGCAGGTAGTCGGGCGCCTGCAGGATCGCGCGCGCGATCGCGATGCGTTGCTGCTCGCCGACCGACAGCATCCGGCCCCAATGGGCGTCCTCGTCGAGCCGCCCGGCCAGTGCCGGAAGCCCGACGGCGACGAGCAACTCGGCGATGCGTTCGGGCGGGAACGTGCCGGCGACCGCCGGGTAGCTGACCGCGGCCGCGAGCGTGCCGATCGGCAGATAGGGCCGTTGCGGCAGGATCATCACTTTCGCATCGGGCGGCAGCGAGACTTTGCCTTTGCCGAACGGCCAGATGCCGCTGATCGCGCGGAACAGGGTCGACTTCCCGGAGCCGGAAGGACCCGTGAGCAGCACCTGTTCACCCGGCGCAAACGTGATTCCGTCGGCCGCGACCTGCGGCTTGCCGTTGGGCAGCGCGACATCGAGCTTGTCGAGCGCGATCTGCCCCGCACTCGTCGCGGCGATTTCGATCGCCGGGGCGGCCTGCCTGATCGCGTGCGCCTGCGCGATCGATGCCTCGAACCCGGCGAGCCGCTCGATCACGGCGCGCCATTCGGCGAAGTAGCGGTACACGTTGATGAAGAACGACAGCGCTTCCTGCACGCTGTTGAAGGCGGACGCGGTCTGCGTCAGGCCGCCGAGCTGAAGGCGCCCGGCGAAATAGGCCGGGCTGACGAGGATGAACGGGAACACCACCGAGGCCTGATTGTAGCTCGCCGTCAGGAACGTGAGCTGCTTGGTGCGTTTCATGATCCGCAGCCAGTTCGCGACCACCGCCGAGAACCGGTCAAGCAGACGTTCGCGCTCGGCGTTGTCGCCGTCCAGCAGCGCGATCTGTTCGGAGTTCTCCCGGGTGCGGACCAGATTGAAGCGGAAATCGGCTTCGTAGCGTTGCTGGTTGAAATTGAGCACGGTCAGCGGACGGCCGATCAGATGGGTGAACAGCGTGCCGGCGATCGCGTAGATCAGCGCGGCCCACACGAGATATCCGGGGATCGTCCACCCGAGCAGCGTCAGCGGCGCCTCGTTCGACAGGCCCCACAGGATCACCACGAAGGACGCAAGCGACACGATCGCGTTCAGAAGTCCGAGCCCGATCGGCAGGATGCCGACATTCGCTCCACTGTCGATGAAATGCTTGACGTCCTCGGCGATGCGCTGATCCGGGTTGTCGGCGGCATCGCCGAGCAGTTGCATGCGATAGTGCGTCCCGTCATGCAGCCATTGGCCGAGATAGCGGGTGGTCATGAACCGGCGCCAGCGGATCTGGAGCCACTGATTGAGGTACAGCTGATAGACGCGCAGAACGACGAAGCTCCCGGCGAGCACGCAGAACACCATGAGTTCGCGCGTGAACGTGTCCCAGGCCCGTTCCTGCAGGGCATTGTAGAATCGGGCATTCCACTGATTGATGAGCACGTTGATTGCGACTGCGCCGAGTTCCAGCACGATGACGGTCGCGAGCAAGATGCGCCCCGCCACGCGGTCCTCTGAGTCGCGGAAATACGGAATGGCGAGCCGCCAGATGATGGCGAGCGTCGTGCGAAAGCCGGTCACGGAAAGCTCCTGTTGGTCGAAGGCGATTGCCAGTCCGTTGCGGGGCGAATGTAGCGATTCTAGAGCTTTATCCGAGACCAAAGCCGGCAGGCTGCACCGTCAGGTGCGCCGCCGATGCTCTGACGGCGGTGGATTATGAAGAAATCCGCCCAAAACACTGCCGAAATGCGGCATCAGGAGACTTGTGAATTGCCGCCGACCTGTCCAAACTAGGGTATTGCCGCTGGAATACCAGTGTGTCCCGGCGGTTTATGAAGAGAGCGGCCGGGGGCGAAGCCGCCTTTAAAATCGAGGGAGGATTCTCAATGTCCAACGAGAAATCACTTGCGTCCAAGACTGCAACCCGGCGTCGCTTCATGCTTGCGGCGGGTGCGAGCGCGGCTGCCGTCGCCGCGCCGAGCGTCGTCAGCGCCCAGGGACCGATCAGCATGCGCTGGCAGAGCACCTGGCCGTCGAAAGACATCTTCCACCAATACGCGCTCGACTACGCCAAGAAGGTCAACGATATGACCGGCGGCGATCTCAAGATCGACGTGCTCCCGGCGGGCGCGGTGGTGCCGGCATTCCAGCTGCTCGACGCGGTGTCGAAGGGCACGCTCGACGGCGGCCACGGCGTGCTGGTCTATCACTACGGCAAGCAGACCGCGCTCGCGCTGTGGGGCTCGGGCCCGGCCTACGCGATGGACGCCAACATGCTGCTCGCCTGGCACAAATACGGCGGCGGCAAGGAGTTGCTCGACAAGCTCTATGCTTCGATCGGCGGCAACGTCGTGTCGTTCCCGTACGGGCCGATGCCGACCCAGCCGTTCGGCTGGTTCAAGAAGCCGGTCACCAAGCTCGACGACGTCAAGGGCCTCAAATTCCGCACGGTGGGCATCTCGATTGACGTGTACACCGGCATGGGTGCCGCGGTGAATGCGCTCCCCGGCGGCGAGATCGTCGCGGCGATGGACCGCGGCCTGCTCGACGCGGCCGAGTTCAACAACGCCACCTCCGACCGCGTCCTCGGCTTCGCCGACGTCTCCAAGGTCTGCATGCTGCAGAGCTATCACCAGAACGCCGAGCAGTTCGAGATCATGTTCAACAAGGACAAGTACAACGCCCTGCCGGAGAAGATGCGCGCCATCATCGCCAACGCGGTGGAGGCCGCCAGTTCCGACATGTCCTGGAAGGCGATCGACCGCTACTCGAAGGACTACGTCGAGTTGCAGACCAAGGATAACGTCAAGTTCTACAAGACGCCCGACGCGATCCTGAAGCGGCAGCTCGAGATCTTCGACGAGGTCGCCAAGAAGAAGGCCGGCGAGAACCCGCTGTTCAAGGAGATCGTCGAGTCGCAGCTCGCCTTCGCCAAGCGTGCGACGCAGTGGGAGCAGGACACGGTCGTGAGCCGCAAGATGGTGTTCGATCACTACTGGGCGCCGAACGCCAAAAAGCCGATCTGAACGGCAGCACAGAACTGGTGGAGCACCATTCGGGAAGCCTTCCGAATGGTGCTTTGCCTTGCTAGAAGGGTGCGAGCCACCCGGGCCAGGGCAGCCCATGACAGTCGAGAAATTCCTCCACACCGTCGACGGCATCAGTACCTGGATCGGCAAGGCGTGCGCCTGGCTGATCGTCGGGTTGATGCTGCTGGTCTGCGCCGAAGTCTTCAAGCGCTACATCCTCAACATGCCGACGGCGTGGATCTTCGACGCCAGCAACATGTTCTACGGCTCGCTGTTCATGCTCGCCGGCGCCTACACGCTGGCGCAGAACGCGCACGTGCGCGGGGACTTCCTCTACTCGTCGATGAAGCCGCGCACGCAGGCGACGCTCGATCTGATCCTGTATTTCGTGTTTTTCCTTCCCGGCATTGCGGCGCTGCTTTACGCCGGCACCGACTACGCCATGGACTCGTGGCGCATCAACGAGCACTCCAACGTCACCGCGGACGGGCCGCCGGTCTATCACTTCAAGACCGTCATCCCGATCGCCGGCGCGCTCGTCCTGCTTCAGGGGATCGCCGAGATCGTGCGCTGCGTCGTCTGCCTCAAGACCGGCGAGTGGCCGAGCCGCCTCAAGGACGTCTCCGAAATCGACGTCGTCGAGGAACAGCTCGCTCACAGCGAGCACGTCGACGACGACGCGCGCAAAGCCGCGATCGAGCGAGCCAAGCGCATCGACGAAGAAGCGCGTCAGCGCGGCATGGGCGGGGACTTGCAGACATGATCATCAGCGAACCCATGCTCGGGCTGCTGATGCTCGTGCTCATCGTGGTCGTGATCATGATGGGCTTCGCCACCGCGTTCACGCTGATGGGGCTGGGAATCTTCTTCGGCTACATCGCGTTCTTCAATCCGAGCGAACACTGGTGGCAGAACCGCGTGTTCGACCTGATGGTCCATCGCACCTACGGCGCGATGACCAACGACGTGCTCATCTCCATCCCGCTGTTCGTGCTGATGGGCTACGTGATGGAGCGCGGCGCGCTGGTCGACAAGATGTTCTACTCGATCCAGCTCGCGTTCCGCCGCGTGCCGGCCTCGCTCGCGGTCGCGACGCTGATCGTGTGCACCTTCTGGGGCATCGCCTCGGGCCTGGTCGGCGCCGTGGTCGTGCTGATGGGTGTGATCGCGTTCAACCCGATGCTGCGCGCCGGCTATGACGTCAAGCTTGCCGCGGGCGTGATCACGGCCGGCGGCACGCTCGGCATCCTGATCCCGCCGTCGGTGATGATCATCGTCTACGCGGCGGTCGCCGGACAGTCGGTAGTGAAGCTCTACGCCGCCGCGATGTTCCCGGGCTTCTTCCTGTCGCTCCTGTATCTCGTCTACATCGTCGGCTGGGCGATGATCAGCCCGAAGATCGCGCCGAAGCTGCCCGAGGAGCAGACGCGCGTTCCGGTGCCGCCCTGGATCACGCGATTCCAGGACCTTTATTCGCACAACATGTTCCTGGCGTTGCTCAAGTCGCTCGCCATGCCATCGAAGGCGCGCGGACTCGAGATCGATGGCAAGCCGATGACCTATTGGGCATTGGTACGCAATTTCTCGATCGCACTGGTGCCGTTCATACTGGTCGCCGGTACCTTGGCGCTGGTGTGGTGGTATGTCGTCATCCATCAACAGGCCGGCGCCGAAGAGGTGATCGAGGGCCTGCAGCCGCTCGGCGGCGCGGCCACGCAGGCGGCTCCCGTCGACAAGGGGCCATCGTTCCAGTTCTATCTCTGGTTCGGCATCGTGGCCGTGCTGTGCGCCGCCTGGATGGCGCGCACCTACCTGCTGATGACCGGCGACCGCTTCGAGCTGATCAAGCTGCTGACGACCTCGGTGATGCCGCTCGGCATCCTCACCGTCGTCGTGCTCGCGGTGATCCTGTTCGGCATCACGACCGCGACCGAGTCGGCCGCGGTCGGCGCCGCCGGCGCGTTCCTCCTCGCGTTCCACGCGCGCACGCTCGACTGGAAGCGCACCAAGGAGGCGGTGTTCCTCACCGCCAAGACTACCGCGATGGTGTGCTGGCTGTTCGTCGGCTCGGCGATCTTCTCGGCGGTGTTCGCGATCCTCGGCGGGCAGGCCCTGATCGAGCAATGGGTGCTCTCGCTCAACATGTCGCCGATCGGCTTCATGATCCTCAGTCAGGCGATCATCTTCCTGCTCGGCTGGCCGCTCGAATGGACCGAGATCATCATCATCTTCGTGCCGATCTTCCTGCCGCTGCTCAAGCACTTCAATATCGATCCGGTGCTGTGGGGCGTGCTGGTGTTCGTCAACCTGCAAGCGGCCTTCCTGTCGCCGCCGGTCGCGATGTCGGCGTTCTATCTCAAGGGGGTCGCGCCGAAGCACGTCACCTTGAACCAGATCTTCGGCGGCATGATGCCCTACATGCTGATCGTCATCGTCTGCATGGTCTTCATGTATCTGTGGCCGGGCATGACGCTGTGGCTGCCGAACTACCTTTACGGCGGCTGACGCGGCGCCGGCGCACTCCTGCGATCCCAGACCGTGGATTCGGCTCAACGATGCCGGATTCGCATTCTACTGTTCTGCCGCGATCAGAATTGGGAACTTCACTCGTGCATGCCGTGAAAGTTGCTGTCGTGTGGCTCGCAGTCATTGCAGCGCCTGTCGTGCCGGCCATCGCGCAATCCGAATTCCCCTATGACCGCGACCTCATGCTCGACTCGCGCGCGATGCGCGGCGGCAAGCGCGTGCCGGTGCTTTCCATCGAACAGAACGGCCGCGCGCAGATCGATCTGTGGTGCAAGCGCGGCGACGGGCAGGCGGTGATCGCGGGCGATACGATCACGATCATCGTCGGCGCGATGAAGGATGAATCCTGCACGCCAGAGCGCGCGCAGGCCGACGCGGATATGCTCGCGGCGCTCGCGGGCGTGACGAATTGGAGCGCGCGCGGCAATGCGGTCACGCTGAACGGCGCGACCACGCTCAGGTTCCGCGCGGCGACGAATTAGAGCGTGGCCCGTCGGACGGCTGACGCAAAAGGGCGCGGCGAAAGCCGCGCCCTTGATTCTGCGAGGGTAGGTGAGAGGGCTTAAAAGTCCATCCCGCCCATTCCGCCCATGCCGCCGCCGGGGGGCATGCCGCCGCCCGCCGGCTTGTCCTTCGGCACTTCGGCGACCATCGCCTCGGTGGTGACCAGCAGGCCGGCGATCGAGGACGCGTCCTGCAGCGCCGTGCGCACCACCTTGGCCGGGTCGACGATGCCCTTGTCGATCATGTCGACATACTCTTCGTTCTGCGCGTCGAAGCCGAAGGTCTCGGACTTGTTGTCCATGATCTTGCCGACCACGATCGAGCCCTCGACGCCGGAGTTCTCGGCGATCTGCCGCACCGGCGCCTCGACCGCCTTGAGCACGATATTGATGCCCGCCTGGACGTCCGAGTTGTCGTTGGTGAGCTTGCCGACCGCCTTCTTGGCGCGCAGCAGCGCAACGCCTCCGCCGGCGACGATGCCCTCTTCGACGGCAGCGCGCGTGGCGTTGAGCGCGTCCTCGACGCGGTCCTTCTTCTCCTTCACCTCGACCTCGGTCGCGCCGCCGACCTTGATCACCGCGACGCCGCCGGCGAGCTTGGCGAGGCGCTCCTGCAGCTTCTCGCGGTCGTAGTCGGAGGTCGTCTCCTCGATCTGCGCCTTGATCTGTGCGACGCGCGCCTCGATGTCCTTGCGCTTGCCGGCGCCGCCGACGATCGTGGTCTTCTCCTTCTCGATCACCACCTTCTTGGCGCGGCCGAGCATCGCCAGCGTGACGGTCTCGAGCTTGATGCCCAGATCCTCGGAGATGAGCTGGCCGCCGGTGAGGATTGCGATGTCCTCGAGCATCGCCTTGCGGCGATCGCCGAAGCCCGGCGCTTTCACGGCCGACACCTTCAGCCCGCCGCGCAGCTTGTTGACCACCAGCGTCGCGATCGCCTCGCCCTCGACGTCTTCGGAAATGATCAGCAGCGGCTTGCCGCTCTGCACCACCGCCTCAAGCAGCGGCAGCATCGACTGCAGGCCCGACAGCTTCTTTTCGTGCAGCAGGATGTAGACGTCCTCCTGCTCGGCGATCATCTTCTCGGCATTGGTGATGAAGTAGGGCGAGATGTAGCCGCGGTCGAACTGCATGCCTTCGACGATCTCCACCTCGGTGTCGAGCGACTTGGCTTCCTCGACCGTGATGACGCCTTCGTTGCCGACCTTCTGCATCGCCTGCGCGATCATCTTGCCGATGGTCGCATCGCCGTTCGACGAGATGGTGCCGACCTGCGCGACCTCGGCCGACGAGCCGACCTTGCGGGCGCGCTTCTCGATGTCCTTCACAACCGCCGCGACGGCGATGTCGATGCCGCGCTTCAGGTCCATCGGGTTCATGCCGGCCGCGACCGACTTCGCGCCTTCACGCACGATGGCCTGGGCGAGCACGGTCGCCGTGGTGGTGCCGTCGCCGGCCAGATCATTGGTCTTGGAAGCGACCTCGCGCACCATCTGCGCGCCCATGTTCTCGAACTTGTCTTCCAGCTCGATTTCCTTCGCGACCGTCACGCCGTCCTTTGTGATGCGCGGCGCGCCGAAGCTCTTGTCGAGGACGACGTTGCGG
>DATEKY010000281.1:0-2606 GCA_035277225.1 Xanthobacteraceae bacterium | reverse complement strand
AAGCGACCGCTTAACCGGTCCTTAACCGACAAGGCGCGGCGGAAGCGAAAGCCAATCTTCATCCATTCTTTTTACCTTGGCCGGCGATGTCCCTGTCACCGAGCCTGATCGACGAGATCGAGGACGCGCTCGCCGCAAAGTCGGACGAGAAGCGCGCCGACGCGCTTTGGCGCATCACCGACCTGTTCATCGCCGGCGCCGACACGTTCTCCGACGACCACGTCTCGCTGTTCGACGACGTGATGGAGCGGCTCGCCACCACGATCGAGAAGAACGCGCGCGCCCGGCTCTCCGGCCGCCTCGCCCGCATCGCCAACGCACCGCCCGGCCTGGTGCGCGATCTCGCGCGCGATCACGATATCCGCGTGGCGCAGCCGGTGCTGCGCCATTCGCCGCGGCTCGACGACCGCTGGCTCACCGAGACGGCGGCGACGCACAGCCAGCAGCATCTGCTCGCGATCTCGCAGCGCGGCGGCCTGAGCGAGGCCGTCACCGACGTGCTGGTTGAGCGCGGCGACCGCGAGGTGGTGCGCTCGGTCGCGCAGAATTCCGGCGCGCGCTTCTCCAGCGCGGCGTTCCGCACGCTGGTCGAGCGTTCGGTCGGCGACGAGGTACTCGCGGTGCATGTCGGCACGCGGCGCGACCTGCCGCGCCAGGACTGGCTCAAGCTGGTCGAGCGCGCCTCGGCCGCGGTGCGCCACAAGCTCGCCGCCGCGGATCCAGCGTCAGCGGCCGCGATCCGGGCGGTAGTCGCCGAGATCGACGGCAGCATCCGCGCCGCGTCGCGCCGCGCTTCGCATGATTACGCGACGGCGCAGGCGCAGGTCGAGACGCTGCATCGCGCCGGCCGGCTCGGCGAGGCGGAAATCTATGCCTTCGCGGATGCGCGCAAGTTCGAGGAGACCGCGGTCGCGCTCTCGCTCGTCACCGGCGCGCCGATCGACCTGGTCGAGCGCGCGATGCTCGACGACAATCCCGACATGGCGATGATCCTGGCCAAGGTTGCGGGCTTCTCGTGGAGCACCGCGCAGGCGATCCTGCTGCGCGCCGCGAACCGCTCGCTCTCGCCGCAGGACCTCGATCGCGCGCTGTCGGGCTTCTCGCGGCTCAAATCCGGCACCGCGCGCAGCATCATCCAGTTCTACGATGCCCGGCGCGGCGGCGCGCAGGCGCCGCTGCCAGCCGCGGGCTGATTTGCGCGCAGCTTGCCGGATCAGTCACGCATCAAGGTGTGCACTGCGGAAAGATAGGCCCAGAGCGCACACGCTTGTGCTCTCCCATCCTATTTTGCGTCGCCCTTGAACGGCTCCTGTCCCGCACGCGACCCACGGGTCATGCGAGCCGCGATGGTCGCGGGCATTTTTGGGACAGGGAGATGTTCGCATGTTTCGGCAAGCATCCATTGCGATCGCGGCAGCCGGTATTTTGGCTGCAAGCGGTTCTGCCTTCGCTGGCCCAAGATTCCTTGGACAGAACCATCGGGTCATCCACCAGCCCGCATCGACCGGGACCGTCAAGCAGATCGGCTCGAGCTTCACCTTCAACCATCAACCTCCGGATCGGCGGATACAGGTCCGTCCGACCATGAAGGGGAAGACGATTCTTCAGAACTGAGGGAATTCTGTTGCGGCTTGAGCCGCAGTTGATCGGCTGCGTCGCCGCCAACCGCGCCTGGGCGGTTCCCCGCCCGGGCCGGGAGTGCCAATATCGGCCTCGTGACCGGGGGGCGCGAGCGATGTCCGAAACCCAATTCGACCAGAAGGCCTGGCTCGACCGTATCGGCTATGCGGGGTCGACCGCGCCGACGCTCGAGACGCTCAACCGGCTGATCTTCGCGCACGCGCATGCGATCTCCTACGAGACGCTCGACATCATGCTCGGGCGTCCGCCCAAGCTCGATGTTCCGACGCTGCAGAGCAAGATGATCGCCTCCGGGCGCGGCGGATACTGCTTCGAGCAGAACATGCTGTTTCGAACCGGGCTACGCTCGCTCGGCTACAGCATCACGAGCCTGCAGGGCCGCGTCGTGCGCGGGCTCGCGATCGATGCGCCGCGCCCGGCCATCCACATGCTGTTGCAGGTGGCGTTGCCGGAAGGGACTTACCTGGCGGACGTCGGCTTCGGAAACCTCGCGCCGACGGCCGCGCTCCGGCTCACGCCGCTGATCGAACAGGAGACACCGCACGAGGTCATGCGCTTCATCGACGTCGGCGGCGAGCTGACGCTCCAGGCAAAGCTCAAGCACGGCTGGCAGCACATCTACCGGGTGATCCCCTACCCGCGTTATGACGGCGAATACGAGATCACCAACTGGTATACCGCGACCCACCCGGATGCGCCGTATCTCGGCAACATCATCGCGGCGAAGCCGGGACCGAACGGAACGCGCGTCACGATGTACAACGCGCGCGTGACGGTCCGCGACGCGGACGGACACTCGGAGAAGCGCTGGCTCAAAACCGAGAGCGAATTTGCAGATGTTCTGCGCGGCGAGTTCGGACTGAACATGTCCGATCAGGACATCGAGGGATGCATCGCCGTGATGAAAGCCAAGGGGACCGGCGACGCCCCGCACCCGTTTTTCAGCTAGAGCGAATTTGTTGATT
>DATEKY010000280.1:0-2251 GCA_035277225.1 Xanthobacteraceae bacterium | reverse complement strand
CATCGATCAGCGCGTCCTCGTGGTAGGGCGAGGGCGTGATGCGCAGCCGCTCGGTGCCGCGCGGCACCGTCGGATAGTTGATCGGCTGGATGTAGATGCCGTGGTCGGCGAGCAGCATGTCGCTCGCCTGCTTGCACTTCTCCGGATCGCCGACGAACAGCGGCACAATGTGCGTCTCGCTCGCCATCACCGGCAGGCCTGCCGCATGCAGCACCGCCTTCACGCGCGCGGCGCGATCCTGGTGGCGCTGGCGCTCCCAGTCGGATTCCTTCAGATGCCGGATCGCCGCCACGATGCCGGCGCAGATCGCCGGGGGCAGGGCGGTGGTGAAGATGAAGCCCGGCGCGTAGGAGCGCACCGCGTCGATCACGTCGGCGCGGCCCGCGATGTAGCCGCCGAGGCAGCCGAACGCCTTCGCGAGCGTGCCCTCGAGCACGTCGACCCGGTGCATCTGGCCCTGATGCGCGCATGGCCCGCCGCCGCGCGGCCCGTACATACCGACCGCGCGCACCTCGTCGCAGTAGGTCATCGCGCCGTATTTTTCCGCGAGGTCGCAGATCGCCTTCACCGGCGCGATGTCGCCGTCCATCGAGTAGAGGCCCTCGAACACGATCAGCTTCGGCCGTTCGCGCGGCTGCGCGGCGAGCAGCTCTTCGAGATGCTTGACGTCGTTGTGGCGCCAGATCTGCTTTTCGGTGCCGGCCTGGCGCACGCCCTCGATCATCGAGTTGTGGTTCCAGGCGTCCGACAGGATCAGGCAGTTGGGCAGCAGCTTGGCGATGGTCGCGATGCCGGTCTGGTTCGACACGTAACCCGAGGTGAAGACGAGCGCGGCCTCCTTGCCGTGCAGGTCGGCACGCTCGGCCTCAAGCTCGACCAGCGGATGGTTGGTGCCGGCGATGTTGCGCGTGCCGCCCGCGCCCGCGCCCATGCGCGTCGCGGTCTCGACGACTGCGCCGATGACTTTCGGATGTTGCCCCATGCCGAGATAGTCGTTGGAGCACCAGATCACGACGTTGCGCTTGCCCTGCGGCGAGTGCCAGAACGCATGCGGGAACCGGCCCGCGATCCGCTCCAGGTCGGCGAACACGCGATAGCGCCGCTCCTCGTGCAGGGTCGCGAGTGCGCCAGCGAAAAAAGCGTCGTATTTCATTACCGTTAGGGCTCCGTCCGGATCGACATTAGAAGCGTTCTGATCCCGATGTCGAGCCGAAAAAGCCGTTGGCCGATCACAGTTTGCGATCGGCGATAGCGCGCAAAAACAACATTCCGAGATCGGTGGGCCGGTCAAATTGGCACGACCTTCGGCTCGCGCGCTATTTCGGCGTGCCGGAAGGGCCTTCTCCTCGGACTGCAGACGATTTGATGCAGGGGCGGCGCCAGATCGGCGACAAGCTCAAGGCAATCCGACCACGCGGGGCGTGAGTGTGGCGCGGTCCATGCGTGTGGCGCGTGCCTGACGCGCGCCGCACTTCGTTGAGCGGCGTGAATCGCTCTTCTATCGTCCCCGACAACACCGCGCTCGAGACGCGGCGCATCGGGAGGCGACCATGCAATCACGTCGTGATGCCTTGAAGCTGTTCGGCGCAGGCGCGCTCGGCGCGATGGCGCCGCAGGCGTTCGGCGCGTCCGCGCAGGCACAAAATGCGCCGATCATGATGGATGGACACGTCCACATCATCAACCGCGTCTACTGGGAAGGTATCGACGCGTGGCAGGAGCAGCCCGGCCTCGGCTGGGATTACGCGCGCGCCCGCAAGGGCGGCATCAATTGCGTGATCGACAATATCGGCACCTACGGGGCGTGGAATTACAATTACTCGCCGAAGCAGGCGCTGCGGCTGATCGAGACCGCGCACCGCTTCGCCGAGCGGAATTCCGACAGGATGGCGATCGCGCTGACCGTCGCGGATGCGCGCGCGATCGTGGCGAGCGGGAAGCTCGCCGTGTTCCTCGGCTGCGAGTCCGGCATCGACCACGAAGGCGACCTCGCGGTGCTCGGCGCGATGCATCGCCTGGGCCTGCGCACGCTGCAGTTCGCCACGCAGAGCGGCTACAACGCCTTCGCCGACAGCGCGCTCTCGCTGCTGCAGGGCGGCCAGCAGCCGGAGCACTTCAAGGGCGTCACCGAGCGCGGCTTCGCGATGGTGCGCGAGATGAACCGGCTCGGCATCCTGGTCGACATCACGCACGGCACCGAGACGGTGCAGAAGCAATTGATCGAGGCGAGCCGCGCGCCGGTCGTCGCGAG
>DATEKY010000279.1:0-4148 GCA_035277225.1 Xanthobacteraceae bacterium | reverse complement strand
GGCTGTGCGGCGCCCGGCTTCCAGACGCCCTGCACGAACTTGATGCCGTTGTCCTTGAGGATCCGCTGCGCGCCGCGGATCGTGTAGCCCTCGCCATAGAGCAGGTGGCGGATGCCGCGCAGGAGATCGATATCGTCGGGGCGGTAGTAGCGCCGGCCGCCGCCGCGCTTCAAAGGCCTGATCTGCTGGAAGCGGGTTTCCCAGAATCGCAGGACGTGCTGCGGCAAGTCGAGATCGTCCGCGACTTCGCTGATCGTCCTGAATGCGTCAGGCGCCTTCTCTACCACCGTCGCCTATCCCCCACTCGATTGACGCGGTCCGAATGCGCTTGCCCTCGCCGGACTGCCGATGCTGGTGTTTCCTGCGTGCTATTGCGCGGCCCCATCCGAGTTGGAATTGATGCGCTGTTTCAGGATCGCGGACGGCTTGAACACCATCACGCGCCGCGGCGAGATTGGAACTTCCTTGCCGGTCTTCGGGTTGCGGCCGATTCTTTGACCTTTTTTGCGCACCACGAACGAGCCGAACGACGACAGTTTCACGGTCTCGCCCCGCTCGAGGCAGTCCGTGATCTCCTTCAATACCATTTCAACGAGAGTCGCCGATTCCGTTCGCGACAACCCGACTTTTTGGTACACGGCCTCGCACAGGTCCGCCCGCGTTACCGTCTTGCCCGCCATCGCCCGACCCCGCTCTCGGCGATCAACCTTATCAACTTGAAATTCAACGATATTCACATGTTCGGGTCGTGGTCAACGGTCCCTTTGCGTGAATTCCCTCAAGTGTTTCACCAACGCACCAGTGCGGCGCCCCAGGTGAATCCGCCGCCCATCGCCTCGAACAGCACCAGATCGCCACGTTTGACGCGCCCATCCTTCACCGCGACGTCGAGCGCGAGCGGAATCGAGGCAGCCGAAGTGTTGCCGTGGCGGTCCACCGTGGTGACGACCTTTTCCGGAGCGATACCAAGCTTGTGCGCCGAGCCGTCAATAATGCGCTTGTTGGCCTGGTGCGGCACGAACCAGTCGATGTCTTCGGCGCTGTAGCCGGTGTCGGCGAACACGTCCTTGATCACGTCGGTGATGGCGCCGACCGCGAACTTGAACACCTCTTTGCCTTCCATGCGCAGGTGCCCGACCGTGCCGGTCGAGGACGGGCCGCCGTCGACATAGAGCTTCTGCTTGTGCCGCCCGTCGGAGCGCAGATGCGCGGTGAGAAGGCCGCGGTCCTCGCGCGTGCCCGGCTGCTCCTGCGCTTCCATCACGACCGCGCCGGCGCCGTCGCCGAACAGCACGCAGGTGCCGCGGTCGGTCCAGTCGAGGATGCGCGAGAAGGTTTCCGCCCCGATCACCAGCGCGCGCTTGTGCACACCGGTGCGCAGCAGGCCGTTGGCCGTCGCCATCGCATAGACGAAGCCCGAGCACACCGCCTGCAGGTCGAATGCCGCGCCCTGGTTGATGCCGAGCCCGGCCTGGATCGCGACCGCGGTCGCCGGGAACGTGTTGTCGGGCGTCGAGGTGCCGACAATGATCAGGTCGATCGACTGCGCATCGAGCCCGGCGCTGTCGAGCGCGGCCTGCGCTGCCTTCAGGCCGAGGTCGGAGGTGAACTCGCCGTCGGCCGCGATGTGGCGCTCCCGGATGCCGGTGCGCTGGACGATCCACTCGTCCGACGTCTCGACCGTTTTGGCGAGGTCGGCGTTGGTAACGGTGCGCTCCGGCAGGTAGCTGCCGCAGCCAAGAACGACAGAACGCGTGATGGTCACGAAGCGGCCTCGACTTTCGCCGCCTCATCGCGGGCGTGGCGCACAAGAGTGTCGCTGATCTTGTTCAGCAGTTCGTAGCGGATCATGTCGTAGCCGACATCGACCGCGGCGGCGAAGCCTTCCGCGTCGGTGCCGCCGTGGCTCTTGATGACGATGCCGTTGAGCCCGAGGAACACGCCGCCGTTCGCCTTGCGCGGATCCATCTTGTCGCGCAGCATGTTGAACGCGCTGCGCGCGAACAGATAGCCGATGCGCGCACGCAGCGTCCGCGACATCGCGCCGCGCAGGAATTCGGCGAGCTGCCGCGCAGTCCCCTCCGCGGCCTTGATCGCGATGTTGCCGGCGAAGCCCTCGCTCACCACCACGTCGACGGTTCCCTTTCCGATGTCGTCGCCTTCGACAAAACCGACATATTCGAGGAAGGGCAAGTTCGCCTCGCGCAAAATGCGCCCGGCCTCACGCACCTCTTCCTGGCCCTTCACTTCCTCGACGCCGATGTTGAGCAGCCCGACGGTCGGGCGCGCAAGGTCGAACAGCACCCGCGCCATCGCGCTGCCCATGACGGCGAGGTCGACCAGATGGTCAGCGTCCGCTCCGATCGTGGCACCGACGTCGAGGATGACCGAGTCGCCCTTGAGCGTCGGCCACACCGCGGCGATTGCCGGGCGCTCGATGCCCGCCATCATGCGCAGGTTGAACTTCGCCATCGCCATCAGCGCACCGGTGTTGCCGGCCGAGACCGCGACGTCGGCCTCACCCTTCTTCACCGCATCGATCGCGAGCCACATCGAGGATTTCCAGCGGCCCTGGCGCAGCGCCTGGCTCGGCTTGGCGTCCATCCGCACGACCACGTCGGTGTGCACGATGCGCGAGGCCGCCTTGAGCCGCGGACGCTGCTCGACCAGCGGCGTCACCACGGCCTGATCGCCATAGAGAATGAATTCGGTCTCCGGGTGGCGGGCGAGCGATAGATCGGCGCCGGGAACCACGACCGCTGGCCCGATATCGCCTCCCATGGCATCGAGCGCAATTCTGACCTTTTGGGCCATAGGCGTTGGGTTGCCGTCCTTGGTGTGTGAAGTGGTTCGCCGCGGGGCGGACAATAGCGGGTCGGCGGCGCGGACACAAAGGGCTTCGCCGCGGAACCTACTCCTTGACAGTACCCTTTTTGGCCCAGCCGGCGAGCGCGGCGAACGGGTGCGCGGCCGGATCGCCAGCGTCCGGCGCCTCGAAGGCGACGCCCGGCTTGCGCGGATAGGGATCGACGCCGAGAATCAGAAACTCGGTCGCCAGCACGCCGAGATCAATCGCGTTGCCGATCAGCGGCTCGGGTTCCTCGGGGCTGGACGCTGCGGAAGCCGCCTCGTCGTCATCGTCCGCAGCGTCAACTTTGGCCGCGGCCGCGCGCGGCGGGGCGAAATCGACATCGACCGCCTCGTCGATCTCGTTCACCACCGGCTCGAGCGTCACGACGCAGGTCTGCCGCACGCTCGCGCGCACGCGCCCTTCCACATGCACGCCGTCGCGGCCGCGCAGCGTCAGATCGAACTGCGCGCCAAGGCGTTCCACCGCATCGACAGCGGCCGGCCGCGCCAGCGCGGCTCGCACCTCCGCGCTCGCCTCGAGCGCGACGTGCTTTCCGGTTTCGGAGATCTCATGCAGCGGCACCGTCACGCTCCACGGCCGTTCGGCTGTCTGGTCGGTCATGACTCCACTCCGTCACAGCCCTGCGAAATCTGCGGGTCCGGGAACGAGATAATGCCATCGGCCAGCGCCGCAAGCGGTTGAGTACCAAGGGCTTCGTCGGCCTTCCTCACATAGTGCGCGAGCGCGACCGCGTAGGTTGGATCAGCGGTATCCGGATACACATTGCGCGCCAGCGCATCCGCGAGCGCGCCCTCGCCCGCCGCATCACCCAGCGCCGCCTCATAGGCCTGCGCGCGGCCATAGAATGCCTCGCCGACCCGCTGCATGTGGCGCGGCAGGCCCTGATCGCTGATGCCCATCTCGCGCAGATTGTGATCCATGTCGCGGCAAAACGTGTCGAACACGCTTTGCGCCAGCGCGCGCGCTTTCGACCCGTCTTTCGCCTCGCCCTGGCGCAGCCGCCGCAGCACCAGCACGACATGCAGCAGCACCAGGTCGAAGCGCCCGGACACCGTGTCCGGCACGCCCATCCCGGCGTAGAAATGCGCCGCGCGCGCCTGCGCCACGATGGCGCCATAGAGCGCGTCAATGGTGCGGCCGGGTCGGCGGAACAGGGGCAGGATCATTGATTTCGCAGTTTAATCACGGCCGCCGCGCGTCGCGTCACGCGCGCCGTGGATTGCAATTCGGCACGCTGCGAGGTACGTCACGCGCCGAGACGGCGCAAGGGCGCCCG
>DATEKY010000278.1:0-6924 GCA_035277225.1 Xanthobacteraceae bacterium | reverse complement strand
GCGCACCCGGCGGCTCAACTTCGGCCCGCTGGTCTACACGCTGCCGCTCTATCACCCGATCCGGCTGATCGAGGAAATCTGCATGCTCGACCAGATGAGCGGCGGGCGCTTCCAGTTCGGCACCGGCAAGGGCATCTCGCCGATCGAGACGCGTTATTACGGCGTCGATCCGGACAACTCGGCCAGGATGATGATCGAGGCGTTCGAGGTCTTGATGCGCGGCCTGCAGAACCGGCGGCTCGACTTCGAGGGCCAGTTCTACAATTTCAAGAACGTGCCCATTGAAGTGGAGCCGCTGCAGAAGCCGCATCCGCCGCTGTGGTACGGCGCCGGCACGCCGCAAAGCGTCGAGCGCCCCGCCGCGACCGGCATGAGCATCGTCACCAACGCGCCGGCCGCGGTCGCGCGCACGCTGATCGAGCACTACTGGAAGACCTATAAACGCAGCGCCACCAATCGCCCGAAGACCGGCTTCACCCGTCATCTGGTCATCGCCGACACCGACGAGGCGGCGATGGCTATCGCCAGGCGCGGCTACCGCCGCTGGCAAGCGAGCTTCATGAAGCTCTGGCTCGACCACGGCACCAAGCCGGTCGGCGTGATGTACCCGGCCGAGTTCGACGGCGAGGGCATGAACGGCCGCGCCATCGCGGGCTCGCCGCAGACGGTGCTGCGCGAGCTGCAGGCGCAGGTCGACGAATCGGGCGCCAACTATGTGCTGTGCCGCATGGCCTTCGGCGATCTCACATTCGAGGAGTCGCGCCGCTCGATCGAGCTGTTCGCCGAGCACGTGATGCCGCGGCTGCGCGAGAAGCAGCCGATGGCGGCGGAATAATTCGAGAAAGGACCAGCACCTTGCCGCTTCCCCTCCAGTTTCACGGCTGTCTCGCGATCCCGGCGGTCGCAGCGCCGATGTTTCTCGTCTCCAATCCCGACCTCGTCGTGGAGTGCTGCCGTTCCGGCATCGTCGGCACGTTCCCGGCGCTCAACAACCGGACGAGCGAGTCCTACGAGGCGTGGCTGGTCGAAATCCGCGAGCGGCTCGACCGCATCGAGCGCGACACCGGCCGCTCCCCCGCGCCGTTCGGCGTCAACCTCATCGTGCACAAGAGCAATCCGCGGCTGCAGGCCGACCTCGAGATTTCGATCAAACACAAAGTGCCGCTGATCATCACTTCACTCGGCGCCGTGAAGGAATTGGTCGGCGCGGTGCAGGGCTATGGCGGGCTCGTGTTCCACGACGTGATCAACATGCGTCATGCGCGCAAGGCAGCCGAGGCAAACGTCGACGGACTGATCGCGGTCTGCGCCGGCGCCGGCGGACACGCCGGCCTGCTCAGCCCGTTCGCGCTGATCCCGGAGATCCGCCAGTTCTTCCCCAAGACGATCCTGTTGTCCGGCGTCATGTCCACGGGGCGGCACATCGCGGCGGCGCGCATGCTCGGGGCTGACCTTGCCTATCTCGGCACGCGCTTCATCGCGACGCGGGAGAGCCAGGCGCCGGCGGGCTTCAAGGACATGATCGTGTCGACCAACGCGTCCGACATCGTCTACACCGCGGCGATCAGCGGCGTGCACGGCAATTTCCTCAAGCCGAGCATCGACGCGGCCGGCGCCAATATCGATCTCACCGCCTCGACCAAGCAGCTCGAGCTCAGCCACGAGAAGCGCGCCTGGAAGAACGTGTGGTCGGCCGGCCAGGGAGCCGGCAGCATCGAGGACTGCCCGACGACCGCGGAGCTGTGCGCACGGCTGATCCGCGAATATCGCGCGGCGATGGACGAGGCAGCGGCGGAGATAGCCGAAGCGGTCGCGGCGTAGCGCTGGGTGTCATCCCGGCCGAGCGCGTCAGCGCGAGAGCCGGGACCCATATTCCAGGACTCGGAGTTGGGCGTTCCATGGATCCCGGCTCTCGCTACGCTCGGCCGGGATGACGACGAGTACATGATGCAAGACATAAAAGAACGCGTCGCACTCACCTCGATCTTCGCCTCGGGCGGGCTGACGGTCGCCAAGGCGATCGTCGGCTGGTTCTCCGGCTCGCTCGCGCTGATCTCCGAGGCCGCGCACTCGGCGCTCGACTTCGCCGCGACCGTGATGACCTGGTACGCGGTGCGCATCTCCGGCAAGCCGGCCGACGAGGAGCATCACTACGGCCACGGCAAGGTCGAGAGCGTCACGGCGCTGATCGCGACCGGCCTGCTGTTCGTTCTCTCCGCCGCGGTGATCTGGGAGGCGATCAGGCGCCTGATGGGCGCGGAAGGCCACGCCGTCGAGGCAACCGTGTGGGCTTTCGTGGTGATCGTCGTGTCGATCGTGGTCGATTACCTGCGCGCGCGCCTGCTCTATCGCACCGCAAAAGAGACTACCAGCCACGCGCTCGAAGCCGACGCGCTGCATTTCGATTCCGACATGTGGTCCTCGACCGCGGTGCTCGCCGGACTGATCGGCGTCGCGCTCGGCTATCCGTGGGCGGATTCGGCCGCCGCGCTCATCGTCGCCGTGGTCATCCTGATCGCCGGCTGGCGGCTCGGCCGCCGCACCATCGACACGCTGACCGACACCGCGCCGGAAGGCGCGGCGGCGAACATTGCGGAGATCGCGGAGAACGTGAGCGGCGTGGTGGCGGTCGAGCGCGTGCGCGTGCGCTCGGTCGGCCCGACGCTGTTCGCCGACATGGTGGTCGCGGTGAGCCGCACGCTGCCGCTCGACCGCGTCGCCGAGATCAAGAGCGCGGTCGAGCGCGCGATCGAGGCCGCGATGCCGACCGCCGAGGTCGACGTCGTCACCCATCCGCGCGCGCTCGACGACGAGACCGTGCTGGAGCGCGTGATGGTGATCGCCCGCAACCGCGCGCTCGCGGTGCATCACGTCACCGTGCACGCGATCGGCGGGCGGCTGTCGATCTCGCTCGATCTCGAAGTCGACGGCAGCCTCTCGCTCGGCCGGGCGCACGAAATCGCCGACGCGCTGGAAGCGGCGCTCGGCGCGGAGCTTGGCGCCGAGGTCGAGATCGAGACCCACATCGAGCCGCTGCAAATGCGCGGGCTGTCCGGGCGCGACGCGCCGAACGAGCGGGTCGCGGCGGTACGCGCGGCGCTCGACGCGATCGCGGCGAATATCGCCTTTGTCGGCCAGATACACGACGTGCGCGTGCGCGAGACCGCGGATGGCGAGATCGTCAATTTCCACTGCCGGGTCGATCCGCAGCTCGCCGTGCGCGACGTGCACGAGCGGGTCGACGACGTCGAGCGTGCGCTGCGGCAGAAATTCCCCACCATCAAGCGGGTCATCGGCCACGCCGAGCCGCGTGCGTGAAAGACGTATTGACGGCGGCTCGGCTTGAATCGGCGCCCCCTGATCCGATTGGATGATGCCGCGCGGCGCGCCTCGCCTATCCTGCGCCGCTGCAGTGAGGCATCGACATGAGCACGGCACTGGTGGCGACGCTGCGCGAGAGCATCGGGTATCTGCAGGACGACGGCTACCATCAGACCGCACGACTGATGGCGGTGGCAGCGGACGAGATCGAGCGGCTGAACCGGCGCGTGCAGGTCCTTGAATCGGGCCCCCGGCCGACGGACGCCCTGTATGGGGTGAGCGCCAGCGGGAACTTTTCCGCGGAGCGCGTCGATCCGGTCCGTCATCACGGGCGATAATGATCGATTAATTTTTATGGTGGCGCCAGCACCGGCAAACAACTTGAGTGGTTGCCGCGAATACGGTCTATGAAGCAAGGGCTGTGAGTTGGCTCACACTGGCCCTGCGCGATTCCCGAGTAGTGTTTTGGTGCGATTGACCCGCAGGTGGACGGGCGATGGACGTTAAGGGTTTCTCCGAACTCGTTGCGGACGTCTATGACGCCGCGCTGGATCCGCCGTCGTGGCGCGAGGTCCTGAAGGGCATCTGCGCCTTCGTGCGCGGCGGCCCTGCCGCCAGCCTGTTCTGGCAGGATGCGGTGCGGCGTACGGGCAAGACCTGCTATGCTTGGGGCGGCGATCCGGACTACGACCGGCTCTACTGGGAGAGGTACGTCGGTCTCAACCCGTTCACGGCCGCCGCCGGACGCTTCCCGGTCGAGGGCATATACAGCGCCGCCGACATCCTTCCGCCGCCGGAGTTCTTCGAGACGCCGTTCTACAAGGAATGGATGACGCCGCAGGGCTGGGGCGACGTGCTCTCGGCCACGCTGGACAAGTCGGCCACCAGCCGTGCCGTGTTCATGGTGGCGCGGCATGCGCGCGACGGGCTGGTCGATGACGAGATGAAGGCGCGCATGCGCCTGCTGGTGCCGCACGTGCGGCGCTCCGCGATGATCGGCAAGCTGGTCAATCTCAGCCGCGTCGATGCCGCCGCGATGGCGGACACGCTCGACGGGCTGCAGGCCGGCATGTTCCTGGTCGATGCGAGCGGCCGCCTGATGCACGCCAATGCGAGCGGGCGCGCGATGCTGAGCGAAGGCAACGTGCTGCACGCCAACGGCAAGCTGGTCGCGCTCGATGTGCAAGGCGACAACGCGTTGCGCGAGATTCTGCTCGCCGCCGGAAACGGCGACGCCGCGCTCGGCGAGCGGGGCGTCACCGTGAACCTGACGGCGCGCGGCGGCGAGCAGTTCGTGACCCATGTGCTGCCGCTCACCTCGGGCGCGCGCCGGCGCGCCGGCCAGTCCTACGCGGCGGTCGCGGCCGTGTTCGTGCAGAAGGCCGGGCACGATCCCTCCCCGGCGCTCGAGCTGCTTGCGCAGCAATTCGAGCTGACGCCGGCCGAAGTGCGCGTGCTCGACACCATCATGGACCACGGCGGCGTCGCCGAGGTCGCTCGCGCGCTCAAACTGTCGCCCGCGACGGTGCGCACGCATCTGCGCCACGTGTTCGAGAAGACCGGCGTGCGGCGGCAGGCCGACCTGGTCAAGCTGATGACGAGCTATCCGGCGCCGATCCTGACGCGGAGCGCGAGCAACGGCGAGGCGCGGAATTAACGGAAGCAAAAGCCCGTAGGTGGGCAAAGCGTACTGCCGCAATAGCGGCGGTGCGCGTGCCCACCACCGTGCAACACGCGGGCACGGCGCGTCCCGCGCCTTTGCCCGCCCTACGCAATATCCGGACTAGTTCGTCCCGACGCCCGCGTCGCGCAGGATCTTGCCGTAGCGCTCGGTATCGCTCTTGATGATGGCGTCGAATTCTTCCGGCTTGTTCGGCGCCGGGAACGAACCCTGCACCTCCAGCTTCTCCTTCACGTCCGCCATCGCCAGCACCGCGGCGATATCGCGGCTGACCTTGTCGAGCAGCGGCTTCGGCGTGCCGGCCGGCGCCATCACGCCGAACCACGACTCATATTTGTAGTCGGGCAGCCCGGACTCGGCGACGGTCGGCGTGTCGGGCAATTGCGGCATGCGCTTGCCCGAATTGATCGCCATGACCCGCACCTTGCCGGCCGCGCCCAGCTCCTGCGCCGAGGGGATCGGCGCGAAATACATCTGCGCGTCGCCACGCACCACCGCGGTGACGGCTTCCGGCGCCCCCTTGTAGGGCACATGCACCATGTTCACCTGCGCGTTCTGGCGCATGATCTCGGCCGACAGAAACGACGTCGAGGCGACGCCGGCCGAGGAGAAATTCATCTGCCCCGGCTTGTCCTTGGCCATCTGGAGGAATTCCTTCAGCGTCTTCGCCGGGAAATCCGTCGGCACGATCATCACCATCGGCACCGCCGCGACCCGGCTGACGCCGGCGAAATCCTTCACCGGATCGAACTGCAGGTTCTTGTTGATCACGGCCGCGATGGTGTGGCCGTTGGAGGTGAGCATCAGCGTGTAGCCGTCGGGCGGCGCCTTCGCGACGAACGTGGTGCCGGCGAGCCCGGCGCGGTTTTCCACGATCACCTGCTGCTTCCATTCTATGGAGAGCTTGTCGGCGAGGATGCGCGCGAGACCGTCGGTGATGCTGCCGGCCGAGAACGGCACGATGATGCGCACCATCTGGTTCGGATAGTCGCCTTGCGCCGAGGCGACGCCGCCGAACGCAATGGCCGCCGCGATGCCGAGCAAGAGGCTGACGCGTTTCATGAGGTTCCCTCCGCAACTGGTTCTGCCGGTTTGGCCGGATCGTATCCGCCGGCGGCCTCGACGCAATACGCTATTTCGCCGCCGCGCCGAGGGCGTGAGGGCTGCGACGCCTTCAAGCGAGCGCGAGCTCCGCGTAGGCCCCCTCGCCGACCCGTCCGAGCGGGCGATGCCGGCCGAACGCGCAGGGGAAGAATTCGCCCGACGGGGTCAGGCACACCATGCCCTGGCCGCACAGCCCGCAATGGCCCGGCCGCGTCGCCGGCGCGATGTCCTTGCCGCGCCCGACCGGACGCACGTCGTAGCGCTGGACGTCGGCGGCGCCGAGCCCGGCCAGCAGCGCGCGCGCGCGATCCAATTCCGCGGGCGCCACGCCGGTATCGATGAAGGCGATGCGGGTGGTCAGGCCGTTCTCGCCGCACCACGCGATGGTGTCCATCGTGCGACGGAACGAGCCCTCCGCCCCGGTGACCTGGTCGTGCACCTGCGCGCTCGCGCCGTAGAGCGAGAATGCCATGCGCGGCGTGGATCGGAGCAGCGCGTCGCGTCCCGCGCGGCGAGAAACCGTGCCGTTGGAGAAGACCTCGACGGAAAAGCCCAGCCCGGTGCCGAACGCGAGCAGTTCGGGAAACGCCGGATGCAGCATCGGCTCGCCGCCGATCAGCTGCAGATTGCGGTAACCGCGCTCCCGGGCCCAGCGGAAGGCCGCCATCCAGCGCTGCGGCGTCATGAACGCGTCGTCGCGCACGCGCGGGCCGGAATCCGCATAGCAGTGTGCGCAACGCAAATTGCAGCGGCCGGTCAACTCGGCGACGAACAGCAGGTTTTGGGCGGCCGCGTCTCCTGGCTTGGGTCCGGGAAAC
>DATEKY010000277.1:0-10509 GCA_035277225.1 Xanthobacteraceae bacterium | reverse complement strand
CTGCGAGCTGATGTCCGCGGCGACTGCCGGATTTGCCGCCGTCTTGGACTCGCACACCGCGCCGAGCGCGACGGTCGTGAGCTTGTCAGGCACGTAGGTAAAAAAGTCGGGATTGCTGACCCGAACGGTCGGCATCTTCCGTCGGTCCGGCCGCGCATGTCCGGATCGCAATGACTGGGCGGCGGGCACGCGGAAAGACCCGGACGGCTGCTGCTGTTCGCCGGACCATGCGCGCGGGTCCTGGAACGCCCCATATCCGCGCCCCGGTTGGTCCCAGGACGATAGGCGCGCCTGTTGCTGCCGCTGCGATTCGTTCTGCCAGAATTCATGCGCGCTCTCGGCTGCCGCGTGGCCCCCGATTCCGAACAGGCAGCCAGCGGATACGAGGAGCCGCATGACAGTCTTCAAATCAACCTCCCTCCGCGGCGAGCGCGCCAAGTCGCGGGAGTAACGTCAGAAGTGCCTGAAAGTTCACGGCATGGCGGTTGAGCGATACCGACACGCCTCGAGCCACGGGCGCGCAGGCACGCCGGCTTCCGCGGCGGAACGATTCAAAACGACTCCGGTTGATCCAGCGGCCACGGCTCGTTCCCCTCACTGCCGGCCGTGGTTGGAGCCCGATCCTTTCCACCCTACCCCGGGGTCGGGCTCACTGTTGATCAGGCTGCATGCATCCCGCGCTGCCCGACGAGTGCCAGCGCTTTGCGCAGCTGCCCCCCTGCGCGATCGAGCAGCGCCGTGGCAGTCGGCAGATCGCACCCGTGCGACAGCAGGATTGCCAGCTTGACGCTGCCGTTTGCGCGTCCCAGCAGGTCGCGAGCCTCGTCACGCGTGCTGCCTGCCAGGCGCATGACCATGTCTTCGCTTCGTCGCAGGAGTTTTTCGTTGGTGGCCTGCATGTCCACCATCAGTCCGCCGTAGATCCGGCCGAGCAGGATCATCAGCAGCGACGACAGCAGATTGAGCGCAATCTTCTGCGCCGTTCCGGCAATCAGTCTGGTGGATCCGGCGATCGGCTCGGAGCCTGTATCGAGCCAGATCGCATGGTCGGCTTCGCTGAGAATCGGCGTTCCGCGATTATTCGCAATTCCGACGGTCAACGCGCCGGCACGTTTTCCCTCGCGCATGCAGGCGAGCGTGAACGGGGTGGTCCCGCTGGCGGCGACCGCGATCAAGACATCCTTGGAGTCGGCTTTGTGGTCGCGAACCTGCTGGATTCCTTGATCAATCTCATCCTCGGCACCCTCGATCGACTGCGTCAGGGCGGGTGCACCGCCCGCGATGATCAGCACCAGCCGTTCGCGTGGCCAGCTGAAGGTCGGCATCAATTCGGCGCCGTCCTGGGCCGCAAGACGGCCGGACGTACCGGCTCCGATATAGATCAGCCGCCCGCGGTATCTCAGGCGTGCTTCCATCCCCTTTGCGGCCCGCTCAATCGCGGAACGTGCCGCCCGCACGGCGGCCACTGCCGAAAATTGGCCGTCAATCATGGCTTCCAGTGCGTCACCGGGTTCCCATGAATCGATCTCGGAATATCGGGGACTTGGACGCTCCGTACTCATGGAATGTTCCCTCTGGACCCGAGACCAACGCGCTTGATCGAAAGTCGTTCTCGCACGTTAGTTCCAATTCGGGACGGCTTCCGGCGAGCCTGGCAATGCCACGAGGCGACACAATGACGATCGGGTCTGCGAGTCAGCTGCGTGCGGAATCCGCGCAAGCGCCCACCGCGCTGATGCGTCAGGCGAAGGTGCTGGAGCAGCCGCTCGCCGCGCTGGTCGAAAGGTTGCGGCGCAAGCCGCCGCGCCTCGTCGTAACCTGCGCGCGCGGGAGCTCGGCGCACGCCGCAACGTTCGGCAAGCACTTGTTCGAACGGCACCTGGGGCTCCCAGTCTCCGCCGCCGCTCCGGTTATCGCTTCAATCTATGACCGGCCCTTGGATCTCAAGGATCAATTGTTCGTATCCATCTCGCAGTCGGGCCGCAGCGCAGACATCATCGCGATGGCCGCGATGGCGAGAGCCGCGGGAGCGATCACGGTCGCGATCGTGAACGATACCGCGAGCCCGCTCGCGCAAACATGCGAACTCGTCTTGCCGATTGAAGCCGGCCCGGAACTGAGCGTCGCGGCGACGAAGTCCTTTATCGCCACGCTGACGGTGCTGCTTCGCCTGACCGCCGCCTGGACGGATAGCATGGACATGCGGCTAGCGATCGAGCGGCTTCCCGAGCGCCTGATGTCCGCAACTGAACTCGACTGGTCGGCGGCTCTTCCCAGCCTTTCGGATGCGCACAGCGCAGTGACGATCGGCCGTGGTCCGACCCTTGCCATCGCGCGCGAGGCCGCATTGAAATTGAAGGAAGTCTGCAATCTGCACGCCGAGGCATTCAGTGGTGCCGAATTCCAGCACGGGCCGATTGCGCTGGTGGAGCCGGCCTATCCGGTCCTCATGTTCACGCCGGGCGACCAGGCGGCCGAGGGATTCGAACAGCTCAAAGGAGACCTGGCTCGCAAAGGCGCCATGGTATTTTCGACGCCGAGGCGTGGTGAAGGTCCTGCCTCGCTTCCTACTTTGGCGCCGGATCATCCCGACGCCGACGCCATCTGCTTGGTCCACACGTTCTACCAATTGCTGCTCCACGTCGCGGAACGCCGCGGCCGCAACGTCGATCAGCCCCGTCATTTGCAAAAGGTGACAGTGACCAGATGAAGTCGCCTCGACGTTTCGCGGTGGCGGCCGACCGGGTCTTCGACGGCACGAGGTGGCATGAACATTCCGCCATCGTGGTTGAAGACTCGCAGGTTCAACAGGTCGTCTCGAGAGCAGAAACTCCAGCGGTACCTCTGACAAATTTGCCCGACGGCGTTTGGCTTGCTCCCGGATTTATCGACATCCAGGTCAATGGCGGCGGGGACGTCCTTTTCAACGATTGCCCCACGGCGAAGACGATCTCGGTGATCGCGGCGGCTCATCGCAAGTTCGGCACGACAGGCTTCCTGCCGACGCTGATCACTGACGCCCCTGAGAAGACCTCAGCCGCGATCGCGGCGGTCCGCGAGGCCGTGCGCGAGCAGCCTGCAGTCCTCGGCCTTCATCTCGAGGGGCCGTTCATCTCCCGCGACAAACCCGGCGTGCACGATCCGGCATTTATCCGCGTCCCGACATCGGCGGATCTCGATGTCCTGACGGCGCCGCGTTCGGGGGCTTTGGTCGTTACACTCGCTCCCGAACAGGTGCCCGCGCAGTTCATCGCCCGCCTCGTCGCTTCAGGCGCATGCGTCTGTCTCGGACATTCGATGGCGACCTATGCGCAAACGCGAGCGGCGATCGCCGAGGGGCTCAGCGGCTTCACCCATCTGTTCAACGCGATGCGGCAGCTCGAAAGCCGCGAGCCGGGCCCGATTGCCGCGGCGCTTGAATCCGCCTCCTGTTCTTATGGCTTGATCGTCGATGGCGTGCATGTCGATCCGGCCATGCTGCGGCTCGCGCTGCGCGGGCTCGGCAACCCGTTGCTCGTTACCGACGCGATGCCGCCGGTTGGCGGCGCGCGCTCGACCTTCCTGCTGTACAACGAAGAAATACGGATTGAGCAGGGCCGATGCATCCGGGGCGACGGCACCTTGGCCGGTGCGTTTCTCGACATGGCGAGCGCCGTGCGCAATTGCGTTCGCCTGCTGGGGCTCCCGCTGGACGAGGCCTTGCGATTGGCGACCGTGAACCCCGCGGCATTTCTGGGAATCAAAGCCGGACGGCTTGCGCCGGGCTTCCGTGCCGACATGATTGCGTTCGAACCGCGCGACATCGAAGTGCTGCGGACCTGGATCGCGGGGACTGAGCCGGACGCCTCCGATTGAGGATGGAAGCCCCAATGGGTGACCCGATCATTGCCCTCACCGGCGCGACCGGCTTCATCGGGAAACATATCCTCCGCGAGCTTACCGGCCGCGGACATCACGTCCGTGTCCTGCTTCGGACCCCGACCGCGTTGCCGGCCAATTGCACCAGCGCCGTTATCGGCGATCTCAATCGTCCGGTGAACATGGCGCAGGCACTCGCCGATGTCGGTATCGTCATTCATTCCGCCGGGATCGCGCCCACGATGACCGGATTGCCCGGGGACGACTTCCGCCAGCTGAGCGCCGCGGCGACCGGAAATCTTGCGCAGGCCGCAAAGCGCGCCGGCGTCAGGCGTTTCATCTTCATGTCCTCGCTTCGCGCGCAGGCCGGTGCGTCGTCGGACCGCATCTTGACCGAGGATCTCCGGCCCGAGCCGGCCGACCCCTACGGGCAGTCCAAGCTCGCTGCGGAACAGGAACTGGCGCGGCTCGATCTCGACTGGGTTGCGTTGCGGCTGGCCTCGGTGGTTGGGCCGGGCGTCAGCGGGAACATGGCGCGCCTGATCAGGCTCGCGCGGTCACCCGTTCCGCTGCCCTTCGGCGCGCTTCGGGCACAGCGTTCGCTACTATCGCTCGACAATCTCGTCACCGCTGTGCTGGCAGTCAGCGCGGCGCCGCAGCCGCTGCGAGGTCCGCTGATCGTCGCCGATCCGGATCCGTTGAATATTCCTCAAATGATAACGGCAATGCGCGCGGGCCTCGGACGCCGGTCCGGCCTGATTCCCGTTCCCACTTCCGTGCTGGCACGGGGCTTTCACCTTGCGGGACGGCTGGAACTTTATCGGCGGCTCGCCGAGCCGCTGGTGGCGAGTCCGGATCGTCTGCTGCAACTCGGTTGGGTTCCGAAAGTCAGAACAACAGATGCGCTCGCTGCGATTGCGCGACCCGAAGAGCGCTCTGCCTCAAATCATTAAGTCGCCGCCGCATTTTCATATTCTTGTCGGCATTGACCCGCATGGGACGCGCGAGCGAGCGAGCGACGCTCCTCATCTCACACTTCGATGCACTGTGCGCGGATTCTGTCCGGACCCGCGGCTGGGGACCTTGTTACACGATGCGAATCAAATTTGCTCTTTCGTGCCTGCTTGGCGCTTCAATCCTCTCTGCCAGCTCCGCATCGACCACGATCGAGGCCAATCCGTCGGTCATTGCGCTTGGCCAGCCGGCGTCGATCGAGTCGGACAAGGCCTCCCAACTGCCCAACGCCAAGCTAGTCAACCTGCCGCTGTCCGGCGGCATGGACGCGCCATTTGCAGAAGCGCTTCCTTTGGAGGACGTCGCTCCTGCTGACGACGCTCCTGCTGACGACTTCACCAATATGAAACCACCGACAACGCTGGAGCGTGCCAAGGCCGCCCTGGCCGAATCTGACGCCCCTGCTCTCTCGAAGCATGAGATCTGCACGAGCCTGGTCGAGGTTGCGCGGGCCAACGAGCTTCCGGTCGGGTTCTTCGCCAACCTGATTTGGCGCGAGAGCCAGTTCGATCATGTGGCGATCAGCCGGGTCGGTGCGATGGGCATCGCCCAGTTCATGCCCGATGTGGCGGAGAAGCTCGGTGTCGATGCATTCGATGCGCGAGACGCCTTGCCGGCCTCGGGCCGGCTTCTCCGCGAACTGCGTGCGCGCTTTGGAAACCTCGGGCTGGTCGCAGCGGCGTACAATGCAGGCCCGAAACGGGTGTCGGACTGGCTGCGACAGCGCTCCGGCCTGCCGAATGAAACGCGCGAGTACGTGAGCCTCATCACCGGACGGCCGGTCGAGCAATGGAGAAATGCCAGCGCGAAAGCCGTGGTGTTCACCGTTCCGCGCCAGGTTCCGTGCCATCGGACTCCGGAATTCTCCGCCATCGAGCAGGCCGAGCGCGCGGCGCAACTTCAGAAGGTGGCCGAAGAGCAGAAGCTTCTGAGGAAGATTGCCGAGGAACAGAAGCTGCAAAAGAAGGCGCGAGAAGCTCTCGAGCGTCGCGCAACGAAAAAGAAGGGTCGCCCGACGATAACGGCAAGCCGGGCAGGAATGAGCTGATCGCCGCCACCGCGCGGCTTGGCGCCCGGGCGGGCCCGAGGCGCAGGTGGCGCCGAGTCCGTCGTGACGGGTGCAACGGCGTCGTGCCGACCGTTAGGCTCCGACGTATCGCCGGAGCCCGTCATCAAGTTCTGACGTGAGCGGTTTTGCTTCCTCAATATTGGCCGATCCGTTCAACAAGCCTTTGTAGACTTCCGTGTACTCGCGAGCCATGCGCTGTGCGGTGAAGCGCTTCTCAAACTGCTTGCGGACCTGCTTTCTATCGAGCTGATCAAGGTGACCAATCGCTTCAATCGCCTCGGCCTCATCATCAACCACGAAGCCCGTGATTCCCTGGTCGACAACTTCGACCACTGACCCACTGCGGTACGCGATCACAGGGGTGCCGCAGGCCATCGCCTCGATCATCACCAGACCGAACGGCTCCGGCCAGTCGATTGGAAACAACAAGGCCGTGGCTTGAGACAGGAAGTCCTGCTTGCCCCGGTCGTCTATTTCACCAACCAACTGAATCTGTTCTCCATCGATAAGCGGCTTTAGTTGCTCGTTGAAATACCGCTGCTCCCCGCGTGGAACCTTCGCCGCGATGCGAAGCGGCATGTCGACAGCCTTGGCAATCCGGATGGCGTCCTCCGGTCCTTTCTCGGCGGTCAATCGGCCAAGGAAGGCGAGGTAGCGCCCCGGCTGTGTCGAAGCCTGCAGGTAACGATCGGGGAGGCCGTGATAGATCGTTCGGACCCACCGGAGATCAGGCAGCGGTTCACGCTGGTCGTTTGAGATGGAGACGAACGCTGCATCGGGGAATTGACCTGTGATCGACTTTAAACCCGGCAGATCCAGCCGTCCATGAAAGGTCGTGAGAAAGCGTGTCGGCATTCGGCTGAACAGCGGCAACTGCAGCCAGTCGATGTGGAAGTGGAGAAAGTCAAACTGGCCGCGCCGCCGCGCGACCGCCTCAAGCAACAGTGCCTGTGCAGCGATGGGGTCCATGCGCGGTCGTCCCAGTCGCAGAGCATGGGGGATGACCGGGACCAGCTTGGCGTTGGTTTTGGAATCGCCGCTCGCGAACAAGGTGACGTCGTGGCCGAGCGCGAGCAACTCCTCGGTGAGCCAATGAACGACGCGCTCAGTGCCGCCATAAAGCTTCGGCGGCACGCTCTCGGCGAGCGGCGCGATTTGGGCAATGCGCATGTCAGCCTTCGTCGGCCAGGCGAGCGCGCTCTGGTCGCGCCTGCCAGCTGATCACCAATAAGGAGCGGCTTTGTAGTAGTCGTGGATTTCCTGATCGTTGTCGCGGGACCATGACCAGTCGTTGTCATTGGCATACTTGGGGGCGCGGTCGAGCTGGTCCTTGGTAATGTCCACTCGATAGCCGCCAAGAGATGTGTCGTACGTCAGACTCGACCAGGGTGTCGGGTAGTGATCATCGCCTATCCCGAGAAAGCCGCCGTAACCGAGAACCGCGTAGGCGACTTTCCCGGACAGCTTGTCGATCATCACACGTTCGATGCTGCCGATCCTTTTCCGATCGGCGCCATAGACCGCCGTGCCCTCGACGCGATCGCTTGCGATAAGACTGTGTGGTTGCTGCATAGCCATGGTGAAGCCTCCTCTGTGAGGCCTCAACGAGCGCAATGCATAATAGTTTCACTCGGACGCGGCGCTGCTTCTCTAAGGATTTAGCTGGCAGCCATCGTTTCGCGCGCCCTGCTGCAGCGCGCCGCTTCGGCGGGCTGAAACAAGAGCATGATGAGGTTCGGTGCCGCGATTGCGATCGCCACAAGGGCGAAGGCGAATGTTTCCAGCATGGCGTCCTCCTGCGGCGCGGTTGGGTTCGTGAGGAGGACACTGCCAGAGGAGGCCCACCCGCGATGTGACGCAGGTCACATTCGGCAGCTTTTGGATTTCGAGGGACTTCCCCTTTGTCCGAAGGGATTTTAACCCCTGGCCTTTGCCGTCGGAGGGCAACGCTCTATCCAGCTGAGCTACGGGCGCGTGAGGCCTCCACCTGACGCGAGCGGCCTGCGCCGCATAGTTGTCTGTTCAGGCGTTTACAGCCTGGACGTCCCGGCATAGGCTCGATGCCGTTTCTCGGACACCGAACATTCGAGCACGGCGCTATGATGCTTCGTTCCTTACCCGGAATCGTCGCGGCCGCTCTCACCCTGCTCGCCGCGCTCGCTGTCGGCACATTCGCCGCCTTGGGCGAGGCGAAATGGAGCACCTACCGGAGCCCTACCGGGTTCTACAACGTCGATCATCCAAGTGGCTGGAGGATCGAGAGAGAGGAAAATATCGTCAACATCATTGCTGACGACGGAAGCGGTGCCGTGACAATTTCGGCTTACATCGGCAAGCGACCAGCATCACTTAAGGCGGAGCAGCTCATCTCCGCAGCCTTCCCGACTCAGCAGCCGACCTCACCGTTGCTCACGGTCACCGGTTCCGGGTGGAAGGGCATCAGACGAACTTTCCTCGACAAGTCCGAAACCCCTCATCACGCGTGGGAGATCATCGTGGCGACAAACGCTGACGGAATGGTGATCATCACGTCGAATGGGGCGTCACCGAGGATGACAGAGAGGGCGCCTGTCTATACGCGGATCATGCAGTCCTTGAGGCTTTCGAAGCCCAAGCGCGGGTAGAATCTGTCATGTTGCCTGGCGCGCCCGAAGGGATTCGAACCCCTGACCTTTGCCTTCGGAGGGCAACGCTCTATCCAGCTGAGCTACGGGCGCGTTGGCGTCTCCCATAACCCAAGCGGCCTGCAGCGGCAACGGCGCGTGTTCCCGAAGGATGACCGCGGGCGGCTCCTGCGGTCCGCCCGACCGCCTTGCCAACTCAAACGCCTTCAGGTGAAGTCGCCGGAACGCAACGGCGGAGGAACAGCGATGGAAGTCCTTCCCCTTGGGCCTGGTTTTGCCGCCGAGCTTCGCGGCATTACACTGAGCGACGTCACGGTGGATGATGCCGCATACGCTGCAGTGCGTGCGGCGTTCGAAGAACATTCCGTTCTGGTTTTTCGCGGTCAGGACGTGACTGACGAGGGCCAGCTTGCGTTCTCGCGACGTTTCGGAACTCCCGAAATAACCAAAGTAGGCTCGGCTAGCGCAGGCACCTATTTTGCGGTGCTCACGACTATCGGTGAGGACGGCAAGGTCGTTCCAGCGGATCATCGTCTGGCTCTGCGCAACAGGGCGAACCAACTGTGGCATACCGATTCATCGTTTAAGCAAGTGCCCGCGCTCACGTCGGTTCTCTCGGCGCGCGTCATTCCAGCGAGTGGCGGAGAGACCGAATACGTGTCGACGCGTCTCGCCTTTGAACGCCTCGGCCCGGCCTTGCAAAAGAAGCTGGAGAATTCCTTCGCTTGGCACGACTACGCCCACTCTCGCGGGCAGATCGCGCCAGGCCTCGCGACCCCCGAGGAACGGTCGGCGCTGCCGCCGCAATGTTGGCGCATGGTTTGGAGGAATCCGGTAAATGGCCGTGGCGCCCTTTATTTGGCTTCGCATGCCTACGCGATCGAAGGCGTGGAGCCGGCTGAGGGGAAAAAACTCATTGATGAACTGATGGCGGCTGCGACTGCGCCCGGATCAGGCTACGTGCATCGTTGGCGCGGCGGGGATGTTGTGATGTGGGATAACCGAGCCACGATGCATCGCGGCCGACCATGGCCCGCGCATGAGGCGCGCACGATCGTGCGCACAACGATTTCGGCCAGCGAGGCAGACGGCCTCGAACGAATGCGTCCGCCATCGCGTCAGGCTGCGGAATGAACGACTTTTGAGAAATTGAAGTGGCCCGGGCGTGGCCGGCCGCTTGCGGTTTTCGTTTCCACCCCGACTGACGCAATTGATCCGAAAGGCGAAAATTCACCGGCAGAAGGCGCATCCGCGTCCCTTCGGAGGGCACCGGTCCGTGCCGGGGGTGTGCCTCGGCCAACCTTAGTACTAGTCTCTCGACACAACCGGGGCTTTAAAACAGCCGGTTGACGGGAGAACGCCATGACACAATCCCTGTGGCGCGCAGGCGCGCCGGCAATGATTTGCGTTGGCCTCTTGGCCCTCATCGGGCACGTCACGGCCGCGAAAGCGTGGGACCGAGGCGACGTCGAGCTGTTCGCGACCTTGCCGGCGGGTGCGACCGGGCCGGAGGGCCTGACGGTCGGAGCGGACGGCAAGGTCTACGTGACGACATTCGGATTCAATGCTCAAGGCGAACAGCCCGGTCCCGGCAAGCTCTATGTGTTCAACGAGGATGGCAAGCTGCTGCGCCAGGTGAACGTGGCCGGTTCAACCTCGCATCTCCTCGGTCTCGCATTTCATCCAACGACACACGCGTTGCTGGTCATCGACTTCGGCGCCGGCAAGGTGCTCAACGTCGATCCTCAGACCGGCACTGCCTCTGTGTTCATGACGGTGACCGGAAGCGCCGGACTTAATGCATTGACCTTCGACAGCTCGGGCAATGTCTACGTCTCGGACTCCGCGCAGGGCATCATCTGGAAGACCGGAGCAAGCGGCGGAGCCGCCGCGGCCTGGGTCACCGATCCGTTGTTGCTGCCGAACGGGATTCCGCCGTTCGGC
>DATEKY010000276.1:0-2204 GCA_035277225.1 Xanthobacteraceae bacterium | reverse complement strand
AGCGCGGTGAGCAGCATCACGGGCGAGAGCGCGAGCAGCGCGAGCGTGCCGATGACGCGGTCGAACATCGATTTCATCACGACGTCCCAGTCCGCGATCGGGCGGTCGAACACGTCGAGCACCGGCACCTTGCCGATGTAGGAATAGGAGCGCGGGCGGAAGCGCAGCTGGTTGTTATGGGCCGAGAGGCGGATGTCGACCGGCAGGACCCACAGCTTCTTCAGCATTTCGAGGATGCGGCCCTCGGCCGAGATCGGCAGCGAGAACAGCACGAGATCGACGCGGGTGCGGCGCGCGAACTCCACCAGGTCGTCCACGGTGCCGAGCTTGGGCAGGCCGCCGCAGAAATTCGGGGCGCGGTCGTCGCCGCGATCGTCGAACACGCCGAGCAGGCGCACTTCGCTGTCCTGCTGGGTGCTGAGCGTGCTCACCAGCGTTTCGCCCGGCTCGCCGCCGCCGACGATCGCCGCGCGGCGGTCGAGACGGCCCTCGCGGCTCCAGCGCCGCACCTTGCCGTAGAGGATCAACCGGTAGGCGAACAGCGTCAGCAGGCCGATGCTGAAGAACCCGGCGAGCCACACGCGGGAATAGAGATCGCCGAGCCGCGCGAAGAACAGCAGGGCGACGGCGGAGAGAAACACCAGCGACCACGCGACCGTGAGCTTGGCGAGCTTGTTCACCGGGTTGCGGAAGGCGTGGATGTGATAGATGTCGACCACTTGAAACGCCACGACGGTGAGCGCTGCGATGCCGAACGCCGTGCCGATGTAATAGAGGTCGAAGATCCGCCCGTACTGCGGATAGACGTAGGCGAAGTACGACACGATCCCGATCGCGGCGATCAGCGCGAACTCGGTGATGCGCACGATGCCGGCAAGCACGATTGGCGATTTTGCGTCGATGGTCGGCTGGGCTGCGACCATCAAGGCGAGCGGCGAGAGCTGGCGCGGTCCGCTCGCCTGTCCCGAGGCCGGGCTTGCGCTCACGGCCTGCATCACCTGCTTGGCATCAATCATGACTCAACGCACCCACGCACACGCGCTACCCCACGCCCGAGCAGCTAGCGCAAAAAGGTTCAAGAAATGCTTAGGCCGGAGGGATTTTGTTAACGGCGTTCCGCTGCGAGAGCCTCGCGGTAGGCGGCCAGCACCGCCTCGGTCATCACGTCGGCGGAGAACTCCGCCTGCACGCGGGCGCGCAGCGTTAACGTTTCGTTGCGCAGCGCGGCCGGGTCGGCGAGCGCGGCGCGGATCGCCTGCGCGAGCGCAGGCGCATCGCCGGGCGGGATCAGCCGCGGCGATTGCGCGCCGAACACTTCGGGGATGCCGCCGACGTTCGTCGTGATCAGCGGAACCGCTGCGGCGGCCGCCTCGAGCACGATGTAGGGCAGGGACTCCGCGCGCGAGGGCGCGACCATCACGCCGCCGCATGCGAAGCCTTCCCGTGCCGGTCGCGGCCCAAGGAAACGGGTTGAGGAACTCAAGCCAAGCCGCTCGGCCTGCGCGCGGAATTGATCCGCATCGGGCCCGGCGCCGATGATCGTCGCGCTCGCCGGGCGGCCCTCGCGCGCGAGGATCGCGAGCGCATCGAGCAGCACGTCGACCCCCTTGAGATGGCGCAACTCGCCGATGAACACGACGTCGGTCGCGTCCGGCTGCGGCGCGATATCGGCGAACTCCTCCTGGGTCACGCCGTTATGCACGACGCGCACGAGCGAGGACGGCGTGCCGATCTTGGCGGTAAACACATCGCGACCGTAGGCGCTCTCGAACAGAAACAGCTCGGTGCGGCGCATCAGCACCTGCTCGAGGGTCAGATAGAGCAGGCCCACCGGCGAGGAGCGGCCGTAATGCAGGCTGCCGCCATGCGGCGTGTAGACGCGGATCGCGCCGCGGCCGACGAGGCGCGCATAGGCGCCGCCCTTCGCGCCGTGGCCGTGCAGCACATCGGCGCCGGTCTCATGCGCACGACTCGCCACGTGGCGCTGCGCCGAGACGTCGCTCGCGCCGATGTGCCGGCTCATCGGCACGCGGGTGAGGCCGAGCGCGAGGTGAGGAGAGAGTGCCGCGAACGCCGCATCGGCGCGCTCGCCGCCGGTCGTCGAGTCGGCCACGATGCCGACTTGGTGGCCGCGCGCGGCCTGCGCGCGCGACAGGTCGAGGACGTGGCGGAACAGCCCGCCGACGGGGGACCGCAGGACGTGC
>DATEKY010000275.1:0-11030 GCA_035277225.1 Xanthobacteraceae bacterium | reverse complement strand
GCGCGGCGGCTGGGCGATCCACATGGCGCCGGCGCTCGGCGGCTCGTTCGAAGAATCGCCGCCCTCGCTCACCGAATACGCGGCGCGCGACCGGCGCTGGTGCCAGGGCAACCTGCAGCATACCGGCGTGCTGCCGGCGCGTGGCCTGTATTGGCTGAGCCGGCTGCATCTCTTGACCGGCATCGGCTCCTACATCGCGGCGCCGCTGTGGCTGCTGTTCCTGCTGATCGGCATCCTGATTTCGCTGCAGGCGCAGTTCATCCGGCCGGAATATTTCCCGAAGACCTTCACGCTCTACCCGCAATGGCCCGCACAGGATCCGGTGCGCGCGGCTTACGTGTTCGCCGCCACGATGGGATTGCTGCTCGCCCCGAAGCTGATCGGCTACCTGGCGATGCTCGGCGATCGCACCATGCGGCGCGGCTTCGGCGGCGCGATGCGGGCCTTTGTCAGCATGATCGCCGAGGTCGTCATTTCGGGTCTCATTGCTCCGGTCATGATGCTGATCCAGTCGTCGTCCGTCGCCGGCATCCTGATGGGGCGCGACAGCGGATGGAACGTGCAGCGCCGCGACGACGGCAGTCTCCCGCTGCGCGACGTCGCGCGGCGTTACGGCTGGCACACCGCGTTCGGACTTTTATTGGCACTCGCCGCCTACGGGGTCTCGTTCTCGCTGTTCGCCTGGATGACGCCGGTGATCGCCGGGCTGCTGCTCGCGGTCCCGCTGGCGCAATGGAGCGCAGATCCAGCGGCGGGACGCACCCTGCGCCACATGAAGCTGCTGCTGGTGCCGGAGGAAAGCCGCCCGCCCGACATTCTGCTGCGCGCCAACGCGCTGGTCGAAACCTTCGCGGAGAGCGAGACGAAGGGCGCCTTCGCGACGCTGTTCTCCGATCCGGCGCTGGTGACGGCGCATCGCGCCTTGCTGGGCGCACCGCCGGAGCGCAAGCGCGGCGAGATCGATGCCGCGCTGGTGATCGGGCTGGCCAAGCTCGACGATTGCGTATCGCTCGGCGAAGCCGACACGATGCTGGGCGCCCGCGAGAAGATGGCGGTCCTGAACGACCCGCGCGGTATCGATCGGCTCGGCGAGTTGGCAAGGGGCAGCGACTAGAGCGCGGCGCGTCGGAGTGCGTTGTTCACCCTTGTCAGCGCCCGCATCACAGAACAGAATTGCTCTCGTCGTGGGCCGGTAGTCCACTTGGGGGGTCAATGCCGGGAATATCCATCCACGTGGTCGACGTCTCCCGCGGGATCGTCGCCAGCGGCATGCACGTGGAGCTGTTCGCGACGTCCGGCGATTCATTCAAGCTGATCGCCTCCGGTAGCATCTCGAAATCCGGCGTGCTGGCGGCTCCCGTGCTCAACGAACGATTCGAACCAGGCTTCTACGAGGCCCGGTTTCACCTGGCCGACTACTACCGCACGGCGATCGGAGCGACGGCCGCGGTGCCGTTTCTCGATGTCGTGAGCTACCGGTTCGGACTCGCCGAGCCGGAGGCGCACTATCATCTGCCGATGAAATGCACGCCATGGGGATATTCCTGTTTCCGGGGCGGCGCATAGGCGTTTTGGGCCCGCATTTTGCATGGGCAAGCCGGATAGCTTGCCAAGGAGGCGACCATGAAAACCAAAATCCTCTCAGTCTGCGCAATGCTCTCGTTCACGGCGGCGCTCGGACCGGCGCCATTGTTCGCGCAGGACTACCCGAACAAGCCCGTTCGCATCGTGGTGACGTTTCCGCCGGGCGGCTCCAGCGACGTCACGGCGCGCGCGTTGTCTGTCCCGCTGCAGAAGAACCTCGGGCAGGCCGTTGTGGTCGACAACAAGCCGGGCGCCGGCGGTACGATCGCGGCGACCGAGATTTTTCGCGCCGGTCCTGACGGCTACAACCTGCTGATGTCGAACACGACGCCGATCTCGCTGGCACCGTTCATGCTCGATCCACAACCCTATGACTCCGTCAAGGGCTTCACCCACGTTGCGCTGGTCGCGACGGTGCCCGACGTCGTGATGGTACATCCATCGGTTCCGGCCAAGAACATCGAAGAGCTGGCCGCCTGGATCAAGGCGCAGAACAAGAAGATCTTCTACGGCTCGGGCGGCGTCGGCTCCATCGGGCATATCCTGGGCGAGACCTTCAAGAAGCAGACCGGGCTGAACATCGAGCACGTCGGCTACAAAGGCAGCGCGCCGATGATCACCGATCTCATCGCCGGCCGCTTAAGCTTCTCGTTCGACACGCTACCGCAGAACGTGCCGCACATCAAAGCCGAGAAACTGCGGCCGCTCGCCGTCACGTCGCGTGCACGTTCGCATGTCGCGCCCGACATTCCGACCGTGATCGAGGCCGGCCTGCCGTATCTGCTGGCCGAGAATTTCATCGGCGTCTCGGCCCCCGCCGGTCTGCCGCCGGCCGTGCTGGCAAAGCTGCATGGCGCCATCCAGACCTCGCTCGACGACCCGCAGCTCGTCGCGCGGCTCAACGACCTCGGCCTGACGGTGCGCAAGATGTCGCAAGCGGAGTTCGCCGAGTTCGTCCAGCAGCAGGTGCAGGGCTGGGCCGAGCCGGTCAAGGCATCGGGAGCAAAGCTCAACTGACAGCGGCGATCGGGTGCGCAAAGTCGCGCACTCTCCACGCCCGATGCACATCCGCGGTCCGCGCGATTTCTGGGCTGGCGCCATCTATCTGGCGCTGGCGATCGTCGTCATCTGGATTGGCCGCAACTACCAGCAAGGCACCAGCGCGCGGATGGGGCCGGGGTATTTCCCGACCGCACTCGGTGCGATCCTTGCGATCTTCGGCGTCGTGTCGATCGTCCGGTCGTTCATCCGCGCCGGTGAAGCGATCTCGCCGTTCGCGTGGCGGCCGCTCGCTTTGGTCCTCGGGTCGGTGGTGCTGTTCGGGTTGCTGCTTCCGACCGCGGGCGTGATCGTCGCATTGACGTGTCTCATTATCGTCGGCGCGCTCGCCAGCCGGCACACGCGGCTCGATGTGACGTCGATCGCCGCGCTGATCGGGATTGTCGCGTTCTGCGTGATCGTCTTCGTCAAAGGGCTTGGCGTGCCGATGCCGCTGCTCGGCAGTTGGTTGGGCGGATAGCGCATGATGGACATGCTCGCCAATCTTGCGCTCGGCTTCCAGACGGCGATGAGCCTGTCGAATTTGCTGTACTGCCTGATCGGGGTGTTTCTCGGCACCGCCGTCGGCGTGCTGCCCGGCATCGGTCCGATCGCGACGATCGCGATGCTGCTGCCGATCACGTTCGGCCTGCCTCCGGTCTCGGCGCTCATCATGCTGTCGGGCATCTATTACGGCGCCCAATACGGCGGATCGACCACGGCGATCCTGATCAACCTGCCGGGTGAATCGGCCTCGGTCGTCACGGCGCTCGACGGCTACCGCATGGCGCGCCAGGGCAAGGCGGGACTCGCGCTGGCGACGGCCGCCATCGGGTCGTTCATCGCCGGGAGTGTCGCGACCGTGCTGGTCGCGCTGTTCGCGCCGCCTCTGGCCGAACTGGCACTTCATTTCGGCCCGGCCGAATATTTTTCGCTGATGGTGCTCGGTCTCGTTGCCTCGATCGTGCTGGCCAGCGGTTCGCTGCTGCATGCGCTAGCGGTCGTCGTCGTTGGGTTGGTGCTCGGACTCGTGGGCACTGACGTTAACTCGGGTGTGTCGCGTTACAGTCTCGGCTACCCGCAGCTGGCCGATGGCATCGGCTTCGTCGTCATCGCGATGGGCATGTTTGGGCTGGCCGAGATCGTCTCCAATCTGGAAAATGAAGCGACCCGCAGCGCTGCCATCAAGCATGTCACCGGCTTGCTGCCGTCGCGCGAGGATTGGCGAAAAATCCTCGGTCCGATCGGGCGCGGCACGGTGCTCGGCTCCGCCTTGGGCATCCTGCCGGGCGGCGGCGCGATCCTCGCGTCGTTTGCATCCTATTCGCTCGAAAAGAAGCTCTCGAAGACGCCGGAGCAATTCGGACAAGGCGCCATCGAAGGCGTGGCCGGCCCGGAATCCGCCAACAATGCCGGAGCCCAAACGTCATTCATTCCGATGCTGACGCTGGGGATCCCAGCAAACCCCGTGATGGCGCTCATGATCGGTGCCTTGATGATCCAGGGCATTCAACCCGGTCCCACGATCATCACCGAACAGGCCACCCTGTTTTGGGGCGTGGTGGTGTCGATGTGGATCGGCAACGTGTTTCTGCTGATCCTTAATTTGCCGCTGATCGGTCTTTGGGTCCGCATGGTGTCGGTGCCGTATCACTACCTCTATCCGGCGATCATGGTGTTCTGCGCCATCGGCGTGTTCTCGATCAGCAACACGACGTTCGACGTACACCTGATGGCGCTGTTCGGCCTGCTCGGATACGTCTTCATGAAGCTTGGATGCGAACCGACGCCGTTGCTTCTCGGGTTCATCCTCGGTCCCCCGATGGAGGAGTATCTGCGCCGCGCCCTGGTCTTGTCGGAGGGCCGGGCGGATGTTCTCGTGCGCGAGCCGCTGAGCGCGATCCTGCTGGCGATCGCTGCGCTGTTGCTGGCTTCGGTGCTGTTGCCTGCGATCCGAAAAAAGCGCGAGGAAACGTTTGTATCCGAGGGTTGAATGCGGGTGGCCGACGCGATGCTGGGCGGCCACGAGAGGATGGCGGTGCTGAACGACCCGCGCGGTGTCGACCGGCTGGCCGAATTGGCGACGAGGCGCGGCTAAGATTTCCAGGCGAATAGCGGATCAGGACAAGCGCCCTGCAGCCCGCCGTTGTTCGAAGGCCTTGACGTTGGTGTAGGCGAGCAACAGCGTGTGGCACGGTATCTGAGCCGCCACCGCCTTGTTGAGCATGAAGCCAAGGATGTGCTCCACCTCCGTCTGCCCGCCCCGTTCGATGTCGCGCAGCATCGAGGTCGAATACTGAGAGTCCGGCTGAGAGAATGTCTCCTCCCACGATCGCATGAAGGCCGGGCTCGGCGGATGGCCATTGGCAGCCGCAATCGCAGCGCCACAACGAAGCTGATCGAGAAACAGTTCACGGCCGTGAGGCGTGCGAACAATCTCGCCGACATTTGCCCTCATCAGGCAGGTCATGGCCGCCGCGGTCGAAAGGTGAACCAGTTTTTCCCACATTCGTTGACCGATGTCGGTGACCGCGAAGACTTCCACGCCTTTCGCGGCTTCGAAAAGCGCCGCCAAAGCGCTAACGCGCTCTGTCTTCTCGCCTGATTGCTCCCCAAAGGTGAGCGTTCGCCAGTCGTTGAACTGCCGGATCGTGCCATTCGGCGTGACCGTCGATTGAATCTTCGCGGTGCCGCCCAGCACCCGGTGCCGGCCGAACTTCTCGTTCAGGATGTCGATATGGGCGATGCCATTCAGGAAAGGCAGGACATAGCCGTCCGGCGCCACGGCTGGCGCGATGGCCGCGACTGCATCATCGAGATCATACGCCTTGCAGGTCAGTATCACTGCGTCAAAGACGGGCGCCACCTCACCTGCGACCGCAGTCTTGACTGCTATCTGTGCATCGCCGAACTGACTCTCGATCTGCAACCCTCGCTCGGAGAGACTCTTGCGCCGTCCCTCACGGACAAGAAACGTGACATCAGCTCCACTCTCGGCAAGGCGGCCGCCGAAATAACCTCCGGTGCCGCCGGCTCCGAGCACCAGGATCCTGGGCCTGTTCACTTTCTTCTCCTCGTCCCCGCGCCGGCTCGGTCTCGAATCTACACGATTCAGTCCGTTAGCGGGGGTCAGAAGCGGACGTGCTCAGTCCGCGCGGACATTGGATGGCCGCACAGCGCGCCCTCTCGGCGTTGTGAGTCCGCGACCTTAGCCCGCAATCGCGACCGGCCGCAGCGCGGGCCGCGCGACCGGCAGCCTCGCGGCGTCCTTGTTCGGCGCGTACAGCCCGCGCTTGTCGGCGAGCGGCTTGAACGCCTCGGTCAGGCCCACGACGGTTTCGGCCGCGCCGAGCACCAGGAAGCCGTCCGGGTCGAGCTGGCGCGCGACGCGGTTGAGCACGCTGATCTTGGTTTCCTGGTCGAAATAGATCAGCACGTTGCGGCAGAAGATCACGTCGAAACTGCCGAGATGGGAAAAGTCCGACAGCAGGTTGAGCTGCCGGTACTGCACCATCGCGCGCATCTCGGGCGAGATCTGCCAGGTGTCGCCGACCTGGCTGAAATGCTTCACCAGCATCTGGATCGGCAGGCCGCGCTGCACCTCGAACTGGCTGTAGACGCCGGCCTTGGCCTTTTCCAGCACTTCGTTCGAAAGGTCGGTGCCGATGATCTCGACGCGCCAGCCGGTCAGTTTGTCTTTCATCTCCCGCAGGCACATCGCGAGGGAATAAGGCTCCTGGCCGGTGGAGGCGGCCGAGCACCAGATGCGCAGGCGCCGCTCGCGCGCGCGCGCCGCCAGCAGGCCGGGCACGATGGTGTCGCGGAAATGATCGAACGGGATCTTGTCGCGGTAGAAGAACGTCTCGTTGGTGGTCATCGCCTCGACCACGTCGACCGCGAGGCGCTCGTCGTTGCCGCGCAGCTTCGCCACCAGGTCGCCGAGCGACGCGATCCCGGCCTTGCGCGCGAGCGGGGTCAGGCGGCTTTCCACCAGATACTGCTTCTCGCTCGACAGCACGAGGCCGGAACGGTCCTTCAGCAGCTTGCGGAGATAGTCGTAATCGAGTGGCGTCACGACATGCTCCCAAACTGCCGCACGATCTTCGGTCCGATCTGATCGAGTGGCAGCACCGCCGCGCAGACGCCCGCATGCGCGGCCGCCCCCGGCATGCCCCACACGACGCTGGTCGCTTCGTCCTGCGCGATCACGCTGCCGCCGGCCGCGACGATGTCCTCGGCGCCGCGCGTGCCGTCCGAACCCATGCCGGTCAGCACTACCGCGAGGATCGCGCTGCCCCAGACCTGCGCGGCCGAGGCGAACAGCGGGTCGACCGCCGGGCGGCAGAAGTTCACCATCGGGCCTTCATTGAGCGAGATCGCCGGCTGATTGTTGCGCTTGATGACCGTCATGTGCTTGCCGCCGGGCGCGAGATAGATCGTGCCCGGCACGACCGGCTCGCCGTCGACCGCCTCGTGCGCGGTCTGGCCGCTCGCGCGCGCCAGGTGCTCGGCGAGAATTGTCGTGAAGGTCGGCGGCATGTGCTGCGTGATCAGAACCGGCGCGCGGCCGTAGACCGGCTTGATGCGCTCCACCAGCGCGGTCAGCGCCTGCGGTCCGCCGGTCGAGGAGCCGACCAGCAGCACGCGCGGCAGGAGCGGCGAGAACGGCCGCAGCTTGATCTCGCCCGCGACGGGCTGCGGCGCGACGGTGCGCGGCTCCGCGACGGAGAATTTCTTGCGTGGCTGCGTTCCGGGCGCCGACGGCACCGCGAACGGCTGACGTGCGCGCGGCTCGGCCGGCATCGACGGGAAGCCGCGCTTGCGCCGTGCGCCAAGCTGGCGGACCTTTTCGATCAATTCGCGGCGGAAGGTCGCCGAAGTGGTCACCTCGCGATTGGTCGCGGGCTTCGGGATGTAGTCGGCAGCGCCGAGCGAGAGGGCCTTCAGGCTTACCTCCGCGTTCCGACGCGTGAGTGTCGACGCCATGATGACGGTCAGGTCGCGCTTCTTCTCCAGGAGCAGCGGCAGTGCGGAGAGGCCGTCGAGATCCGGCATGTCGATGTCGAGAAGGACGACGTCCGGATTGACGCGGAGAACCTGATCGACCGCATCGCGGCCGGTGCGCACCGAGGCGACCGTCTTGAGGTCCGGCTCTTCGTCGATCCAGCGCGACACCAGTCCGCGCACGACGACCGCGTCGTCCACGATCATGACGCGGATGGGATCCTGCGCCGCGGCGGGTGCGGTGGGCGCAAGGGTGGCGGCGGCGCTCATACGCAGGTACTCGGGTTACGCGTCAGGCTTACGAGGTCAGAACGCGACGAAACGGGGAGTCCGGATCGGACTAGATCAGCCCGACCTCCTGGAACTTGGCTTCGACGATCTCCTTGTCGAACGGCTTCATGATGTACTCGTTGGCGCCGGCGCTGAGCGCGCGCGCGATGTGGGCGACGTCGTTCTCGGTCGTGCAGAACACGACCTTGGGCACGTCGCCTCCGGGCAGGCGGCGCAGCGCCTTGAGGAAGTCGTAGCCGTCCATCACCGGCATGTTCCAGTCGAGCAGCACCGCGTCGGGCAATGCGCCACGGCATTGCTCCAGCGCCTGCTGTCCATCCTCGGCCTCGGTGATCTTGAAATCGAGACCCTCGAGAATCCTTCGAGCGACCTTGCGGATGACGCTGGAGTCGTCGACCACCAAACACGTTTTCATCGCACCACCACTTTCCTTAAGGCCTCGCGGCCATCGGTCTCATTGCGTTCTTCGTTAAGCCGCCATCGGTTCCGCCGACGTGCTCAGCACCTGATCCACGTCGAGAATGACCATCAGTTGACCCTCGAGCCGGTGCACGCCGGCGGAGACGCGCGCCAGCCGGGTGTCGAGATTGACCGGATTGGGCTCGCGCGTGTCGTCGCCGAGCTTCATGACCTCGCCGACCGTATCGATCAGCAGCCCGTAGGACTCGCCCTTCATCTCGATGCCGACCGCCATCGACGGCCGGTCGTCGGCGCGCGGCGGCAGGCTGAGCCGGCGGCGCATGTCGATCGCGGTGACGATGCGGCCGCGCAGATTGAGCACGCCGGCGATTTCCGGCGCGGACAGCGGCACGCGCGTCACGCGGTCCGGCATGAACACGTCCTGCACGCGCGAGATCGGCAGGCCGAACAGCTGGCCGCCGATCATCACGGTGACGTATTCGGTGACCTGTTCGCTGACGGCGTTGTCGTTGCTCATGATCGCGCCCTCACGCCGCCTCGGCCCATTCGACGACCGACTCCTTGAGCGCCGCGATCAGCCCCGGACGATCGAACTTGGCGACGAAATCATGGAAGCCGGCCTGGCGGCCGCGCTCGATCGAGGCCGGCGACGTCATCGACGAGAGCGCGATGATCGGCACATGCGCACAGCGCGCGTCGGCGCGGATCGCCTCGGCCAGCTCGAAGCCGTTCATGCCCGGCATCTCGATGTCGGACACGATCACGTCGAACCGCTCGCCCTTCTTGATCAGCGCGAGCGCCTCGCTTGCCTCGCCGACCGCGGTCACGTCGTAGCCGGAGGCCTTGATCACCGGCACCAGCATGTTGCGGAAGAACGCCGAGTCGTCGACGAACAGCAGCGTGCGGGTCAGCGCGTCGTTGCTCATCTCCTTGCGGCGGAACCAGTCCTCGAAGGCAAGCGGCAGGAAATATCCGATGTCGACGATCTCGGTCGCCTGTCCCTTGACGACCGCGGAGCCGAGAACGCCCGGCACGTCGCTGCCGACCTGGATGTCGAGCCGGTCGTCGACGATGTCGACGATCTCGTCGACCACGAGGCCCATCGAGCGCCCGGCGTCGGAGAACACCAGCAGCGGCTGCGCGCCCTCGGTGCGCACGCGCACCTCGTCGCTCACACGAATGAGCGGCATGAGCTGGCCGCGGTACTGCACCAGATGGCGGCCGTTCGACAGTTCGATCTTCTTGCAGTCGATCTCTTCGAGCCGGGTGACGAGCGAGAGCGGCACCGCCTTCGGCTGCTGCGAGCCGGCGCGGAACACCAGCAGCGAGACGGTCTTTTCGGCCTTGCCGGACTGCTGCGCGTCGGACGCGTCGGACGCCTGCGTGCCGGCGGAGCCGACGCTCTGCGCGATGCCGTTCGGATCGATAATCATGATCACCGAGCCGTCGCCGAGGATGGTGTTGCCGGAGAACATCGCGATGTGACGCAGCTTGGTCGACATCGGCTTGACGACGATTTCCTCGGTGTGGAACACGCCGTCGACCACGATGCCGAACGTCTGGTTGCCGACCTGCGTGACGACGATGAACCCGTTCTCCGGCTCGCTGCCGGCGCCGTCGTCCATCTTCAGCAGCTTCTTCAGGTGAATGAGGGGCAAGAGCTTGTTGCGCAGGCGCAGGACCGGCGTGTCCTTGATGCGCTCGATGCGGTGCTCGGAATTGGCCTGCGCGCGCACCAGCTCGATCACCGCGAGCTGCGGGATCGCGAAGCGCTCGCCGCCGGCCTCCACGATCAGCGCCGAGACGATCGCGAGCGTGAGCGGAATCTTGATCAGGAAGCTCGAACCCTCGCCGGGAATCGACTTCACGTCGATCGTGCCGCCGATCTGGTCGATGTTGTTGCGCACCACGTCCATGCCGACGCCGCGGCCGGAGACGCTGGTCACCTCGGTCGCGGTGGAGAAGCCGGCCGCGAAGATGAACTTGTGGATCTGCGCTTCCGTCATCTTCTCGAGCTCGGTGTCGGTCGCGAGCCCGTTTTCGAACGCCTTCTGCCGGATGCGCGCCGTGTTGAGGCCGCGTCCGTCGTCGGCGATCTCGATGATGATGTGGCCGCCTTCGTGATAGGCGGACAGGCGGATCGTGCCCTTCTCCGGCTTCTTGGCCGCGCGGCGCTGCTCCGGCGTCTCGAGCCCGTGGTCGGCCGAGTTGCGCACCATGTGGGTGAGCGGGTCCTTGATCAGGTCGAGCACCTGGCGGTCGAGCTCGGTCTCGGCGCCGTGCATCTCGAGCTCGATATCCTTCTTCAGCTCGCTCGCGAGGTCGCGGATGATGCGCGGCAGCTTCTGCCACGCATTGCCGATCGGCTGCATGCGCGTCTTCATGACGCCTTCCTGCAGCTCGGCGGTGACGTTGGAGAGGCGCTGCAGCGGGACCTTGAACTCCGACTCCTCGTGACGGCGCACGATCTCGAGCAGCTGGTTGCGCGTCAGCACCAGCTCCGAGACCATCGTCATCAGCGATTCCAGCGTGTCGACGTTCACGCGGATCGACTGGTTCGCGACCTTGTCGATCTTCTCCTCGTCTTCGGCGGCGAGCTTGCGCTCGGTCTTGGCGGGCTTCGGCTTCGCCTCCGCCTTGGGCGCTTCGGCCTTGGGCGGCGTGACCTCGACCGCGGTCTCGCGGAACGCGCG
>DATEKY010000274.1:0-4079 GCA_035277225.1 Xanthobacteraceae bacterium | reverse complement strand
CGGAATCCATAACCACGACCGGCTCTGAATCGCTCGTATCGTGCTTATGGATTCCGGGCTCCGGCCTTCGGCCGGCCCCGGAATGACGGCGCTACGTCGTCACCAGCTTCAGCGACTTGTCGACCGCGCGCAGCACATTGTCGAGCTCATGCCCGCGCTTGACGATCAGCCCGGTCGCCGAGATCACGCTGTAGGCGCCCTGCTTGCGCGCGAGCCGCGGATCCTTCTCGATGCGATAGAGCGGGACTTCGGACGAGCGGCGGAACACCGAAAACACCGCGCGGTCTTTCAGAAAATCGATCGCGTAATCGCGCCACTCGCCGGCCGCCACCATGCGCCCGTAAAGACCGAGGATGCGGTCGAGCTCGCGCCGGCTGAAGGTGACCTTGCCGGGGACGCTGGCCTGATGACTGACCGCGCCCCCGCGCTGCTCGCTCGGATCGGTATCGCCGAAAGCCATGCGGCGCCTCCTTTAGGTGTTTCAGCGATTCGATGATCGCGCCGACAAGGCCGCCCCGCAAGAGGGCGCGGAGGTGTCGTGATGACGCGCTGATGACAAAACCGCCGAAAAGGCTCGCTTCAGCGAACTATTTTTTCAAAGCACGGGGGTTTCGCTCACGCTTTCGTTAGAAAATATCACAATGAAGCCCGATTTCGGCCAAGGGGGCGCCGCGTCGGCTTGGGATAAGGCAGGTAGTTGATTAGGGCCCGGTGCATTCGAGCGCCGGATTCCTCAGCCCCCCAGCCCCCCGGGGCTTGGACGGACCGGGCCCTAGTTCGCGTACGGTTCAATCCCCCAACGCTCTAAGGGCCGGTTCTCACCGGCCCTATTTTTTTGTCGCGTTGTCTTATGAAAGCGCGCGGCTACTTCAGCGCCGCGACATTCGCGCCGAGCATCGCGCCGGGCGCTTCCTTGCTGCCGGCCTGGATGATCACCGCAACGGACTCCGCAGTGTCGTCGCCGATATCCCGCACCGGCACGGTGAAGTTGCGCGCCGCGCCGGTCCACTCACCGAGCTTGATCCATTTGCGCACCACGTTGTGGTACGTGATCGTGTTGCCGGAATTCTCGCCCTTGCCGACCGCGACCGGCACGTTCTTCGTGATCGGGCACAGCCAGATTTCGCCCTTCGTCACGTGCCCCTTGTCGGCCGGCACATTGACCGAGATCTGATTATTGGCGACGGAGACCGACACCGGGAGCGACAGCATGCCGGCATGCTTGCCGGTGCTCTTGATCGCATTCTCGATCGCGGCGCGATCGCTGCCGAGCACCTGCGCCATTCCGTTGACGACGACCTGCGGCGTGTAGACCTCGCGGTCGCCGCGCGCCTTCGAATAGGCGCGCTGCCGGTTGGTGTGTCCGGGATTGGCGAGCGTGTCCTTCCAGCCGAGATAGTCCCAGTAGTCGATGGGCAGGCTCATCACCAGCAGCGACGGATCCTGCGCGAGCTCGCCGGCAAGCTTGTCGGCCGGCGGACACGAGGAGCAGCCCTGGCTGGTGAACAACTCGACCACCGCGCGCGGCTCGGCGCTCATGGCAGCCGACGACAGCAGGGCCGAGGCGATCAGTGCGATAGGCAACGCGGCGCGGCGCTTCATTCCGATCTCCACATCCTGTCCCCGACGGATTATCCGGTGCCCTGCAACCGACACCACGAGCCGCAATCCGTCAGACCGCGGATGTCTCTCGTCCCGCGCCACACATAGTCGCAACCCCTATCACCGGCCACTCAATTCGCGGTGAGGGGCCGGTGCGGCGCGGGAAGGCAACATACGTCAAAACACGCATGACGTGCCGGCAGCCTCGTGTTCACGCCGCAAGATGACGCAACACGTATTGCAGGATGCCGCCGTTCTTGAAGTATTCAAGCTCGTCGAGCGTATCGATCCGGCAGATCAGCGGAACCCGCTTGAGCGCGCCGTCCGACGCGACGATCTCGGCGATCAGTCGCTGGCGCGGCTTGAGATCGCCGTGCAGGCCCCGGATGGTGACCTGCTCGTCGCCCTTGAGCCCAAGCGTCTGCCACGACGTGCCTTCTTCGAATACCAGCGGGACTACGCCCATTCCAATCAGGTTGGAGCGGTGGATGCGCTCGAACGACTGCGTGATCACCGCGCGGATGCCGAGCAGGGTCGAGCCCTTCGCAGCCCAGTCGCGCGACGAGCCGGTGCCGTACTCCTTGTTGGCGAACACGACGAGCGGCACGCCTTCGGTACGGTACTTCATGGCGGCGTCGTACATCGTCATGCGCTGCTTCGACGGATAGTGGATCGTCACGCCGCCTTCGACGCCCGGCACCATCTGGTTCTTGATGCGGATGTTGGCGAAGGTGCCGCGCATCATCACCTGGTGATTGCCGCGTCGCGTGCCGTACTGGTTGAAGTCCTTCGGGCGCACCTGATGGTCGCGCAGGTAATGCCCCGCCGGGCTCTCTTCCTTGATCGATCCGGCCGGCGAGATGTGGTCGGTGGTGATCGAGTCGAGGAACAGGCCGAGGACGCGCGCATCGACGATGTCCTCGATCGGATGCAGCCGCTTCTCCATGCCTTCGAAGTAGGGCGGGTTCTGCACGTAGGTCGAACGGTCGTCCCAGTCGTAGGTGAGCCCGCCCTTGACCGAAATCTTGCGCCAGTTCGCCTCGCCCTTGAACACGTCGGCGTATTTGCGCGCGAACACGTTCTTGTTGATGGTCTTGCGGATCACCGCGGTGATCTCGCGGCTGGTCGGCCAGATGTCGCGCAGGAAGACCTTCTTGCCCTTGTTGTCGGTGCCGATCGGCGTGCGCACCAGATCGACATTCATGTTGCCGGCGAGCGCATAGGCGACGACCAGCGGCGGCGAGGCGAGATAGTTCGCGCGCACGTCCGCGTTGACCCGGCCCTCGAAGTTGCGGTTGCCCGAGAGCACCGCGGCCGCAACGATGTCGTTCTTGCTGATCGACTCGGAGATTTCCTCGGCCAGCGGACCGGAGTTTCCGATGCAGCTGGTGCAGCCGAAGCCCACAAGGTTGAAGCCGATCGCGTCGAGATCCTTCTGCAGCCCGGACTTGTCGAGATACTCGGCAACGACCTGCGAACCGGGCGCGAGCGAGGTCTTCACCCAGGGCTTCGGCTTCAGGCCTTTCGCCACCGCCTTCTTGGCGAGCAGCCCGGCCGCCACCATCACGCCCGGGTTCGAGGTATTCGTGCACGACGTGATCGCCGCGATCACCACGTCGCCGTGGCCGATGTCGTGCTTGCGTCCTTCGACCGGATAGCGCTTGCCCGCCTCGGCTCCCTTGTTGAATTCCTTGTCCATCGCGGCCGCGAAGCCGTTCTTGACCTCTTTCAAGAGCACGCGATCCTGCGGGCGCTTCGGCCCTGCGAGAGAAGGCTCGACCGAACCGAGCTCGAGCTTCATGATGTCGGTGTAGACCGGATCGGGCGTGTTCTTGGTGCGGTACATGCCCTGCGCCTTGGCATAGGCCTTCACCAGCGCGACGCGATCCGCCTTGCGCGCTGTCTTGGTCAGGAAGTCGATGGCGTCGTCGTCGACCGGGAAGAAGCCGCAGGTCGCGCCGTATTCGGGCGCCATGTTGCCGATGGTGGCGCGATCCTCGACCGTGAGGTTGTCGAGGCCGGGGCCGAAGAACTCGACGAACTTGCCGACCACGCCGCGCTTGCGCAGCATCTGCGTGACGGTGAGCACGAGGTCGGTCGCGGTCACGCCCTCTTTCAGTTTGCCGTTGAGACGGAAACCGATCACCTCCGGCAGTACCATTGAGTACGGCTGGCCAAGCATCGCGGCTTCCGCCTCGATGCCGCCGACGCCCCAGCCGAGCACCGCGAGGCCGTTCACCATCGTGGTGTGCGAGTCGGTGCCGACCAGCGTATCCGGATACGCGATCTCGGCGGTGACGGGCTTGCCGTCAGCCTTGACCTTCTCCTTGTCGGCGCTGAGCCACACGGTCTGCGACAGATACTCGAGATTGACCTGATGGCAGATGCCGGTGCCCGGCGGCACCACGCGGAAATTCTCGAACGAGCGCTGCGCCCACTTGAGGAACTTGTAGCGCTCCTGATTCTGCTTGTACTCC
>DATEKY010000273.1:0-3249 GCA_035277225.1 Xanthobacteraceae bacterium | reverse complement strand
TCGTCGTTGACGAGAAGCTCGCTGATGACGACTGCGCCGCCGCTCGGCAAAGCCTCGAAGGACCGGCGCAGCAGGGCGCGGTTCTTCGCCTCGTCCCAATCGTGCAGGATCATCGAGAAGAGGTGCACGTCGTGCCCCTCCGGGATGCGGTCGAAGAAGCTGCCGGCTTCGACGCTTACGCGCTCGCTCAGTCCGGCAGCGGCGATCTTGTCCGCCGCGATTGCGGCGGCATGCGGCAGGTCGAATACGGTGGCGCGCAGCAGCGGGTAGCACTTGCAAAGCTCGATATCGTACGCGCCCGATCCGCCGCCGATGTCGAGCAGGCGGCGGAAGGTGCCGAAGTCCACCGCGTCGCCGAGCTGGCGCGCCGTCATGGTGGAGAGCGAATGCATCGCCTCCCAGAACAGCGACAGCATCTTCGGATCCTCGCCCTCGAACAGCGAGGATTGCGTGGACGGATCCCAGGTGGTCGGCCGATCGGTCAGCAGCGCCTCGGTGAGCCGGCCCCAGCCGGCGTAAAGCCGCTTGTCGGCCATCTCGACCCAGCCGCCGAAGTAGTACGGATTGCCCCGGACCAGATAGGCCTCGCTCAGCGGCGTATTGCGATAGCGCCCGTCCGCTTTCTCCAGCAGACCGAGCGCGGCGCAGCCGGTCAGCAGCATCTCGGCCGGACGCCGCGCGATCAGCAGCATCTCGGCAAGCTCGGCCGCGGTCGTGCTCGCCCCGCCGGCCAGGAGGCTGAACAGGTTGAGGTCGTGCGCGGCCGCCATGGTCTTGAAGGCCCAGAAGCCGCTCGACAGCGCCATCAGCGGGACCGCGGAGGGTGGCTCGGCCGGCCAGTCGGAAAGGCACAGCGCGGAATCGCACGAGGCGTGACGTGCGCGGGCGAACGTGTTGGCGGGACGCATCGGCGCGGCATTGCGCTGCGGGTTGAGCATGGTGTCCTCCCAGTTGGCTTGCGACGGTCTTTCGTCGCGGCGCCGGCGCGTTGCGTTTGATGCGTTCATGCCGTCGCGTGCTGCCTTTTTGCAGAGTGGGTTTCATCGGGCCGTGCGGTTGCGCCAAAAGCTGCGCAATCGTTCGACGGTGCGGCCAAATCGCATCCACGACACTGCAGTATTGCCAAGCCGTTCTGCGCTTTTGCAGTATGACGGCGATGGATTGGGATGATCTTCGATTCGTTCTGGCGGTGGCACGCGAGGGTTCGGCCCTGCGCGCCGCGCGCACCCTCAAGGTCAACCAGACCACGGTGATGCGCCGCATCGCGCACATCGAGGCCGATGTGGGCGCCACCCTGTTCGAGGCGAAGCAGAGCGGGCAGACGCTGACCCCGCTCGGGCACAGCGTCGCGGCGTCGGCGGAAAAGATCGAGAGCGAGGTGACAGCGCTACAGAGCGCGATCGCCGCACAGCAGCGCATGGTCGCCGGCTCGGTGCGCTTCACCTCGAGCGAGGCTTACGCCAATCGCGTCATCGCGCCCTGCCTGAAGGCGTTCCGCCAGCAGTATCCCGGCATCACGGTCGAACTGATCACCGACGACCGCCGGCTCGACCTCTCGCGCGGCGAGGCCGACGTCGCGGTGCGTGCAAGCTCGCGGCCGGAGGGTGGCGGCATCGTCGCGCAGCGCCTCCCCGACGCGACCTGGGCGCTCTATTGCAGCCAGGTCTATGCGCAGGAGCATGGGGTCCCGCGCAACGCAAACGAGATCAACGGGCACGCCGTCGTCAGTGTCGAGGGAGCGCTGGCCAATCTGCCGGCGTTCGTGTGGCTCAGGCAGGTCGCTCCGAACGCCAGCATCGGCACCCGCAGCAACAGCCTCACCAATGTGGCGTCGGCGCTCAAGGTGGGATTGGGGGTCGCTCCGCTGCCCTGCTTCATGGGCGACACCGAGACGGACCTGATGCGCTGCTTTCCGCCGATCGCGGAGCTGACCGCCGAGCTCTGGCTGATCATCCGCGAGGAGGTCAGGCAGGCCCCGCATGTCCGCGCCTTCGTCGATTTCCTCGCCGCGCATGTGCGCGCGCAGCTCGCCGGCTGACGCCGCCGCGGCTTGGGAACTCGCGATGGCCGCGCCCCGTGTTGCGGCCGGTCTGCGATTGTCGAATAATCGCGCCCTGCCTCGGGCAGCAAAGCAAGCCCCACACCGCCCGCCCCCCATGGAGAGAGACTGATGTCATTCTACCGCGGCATGACCTGTGAGAACGTCACCATCAACGGCGACGGCGGAACCCCGATCACCGCCTATACGGCCAAGCCCTCCGGTGCGGGCCCGTTTCCCGGCGTGGTGCTGATCCATCATCTGCCGGGCTGGAGCGAGCTCTACATCGAGACGACGCGGCGCTTTGCGCATCACGGCTTCATGGCGATCTGCGCCAACCTCTATGAGCGCGCGGGCGCGGGCAATCCCGACGACGTCGCGGCGAAAGTGCGCGCCGACGGCGGCATCCCCGACGCGCAGATGGTCGGCGACACCGCGGCGGCGGTGAAGTGGATGCGCGCGCAGAAGGAGCACAATGGCAAGGTCGGACTGTTCGGCTCGTGCTCGGGCGGACGGCACGCCTTCATCTATGCGTGCCAGCGCAAGGACGTCGACGCCTGCGCCGACCTGTGGGGCGGCCGCGTCGTGATGGGCAAGGAGGAGCTCAACGCCAAGACGCCGGTCGCGCCGATCGACATGACCAAGGACCTCTCATGCCCGCTGATCGGCATCTTCGGCAATGACGACCGCGCGCCGAGCCCCGAGCAGGTGGATCAGCACGAGGCCGAGCTCACGAAGCACAGCAAATCGTACGAGTTCCATCGCTACGACGGCGCCGGCCACGGCATCTGGTACTGGCACCGGCCGCTCTATCGGCCCGAGGCGGCGATGGACGGCTGGAGCAAGGTGTTCGCGTTCTTCGGCAAGCATCTCGGAAAGTAGGAGGCGCGCAGATGTGCACATCCATCATCGAGGTTACGCGCGCCGAGGGCATGGCCAAGCGCGGGGATGAATGGTTCCCGCTCTCGCATGCGGTGGTCGCCTATGACCACGCGCGCCACGCGCCGCTGGGCGACGTCATCACACTCGACTTCTTCAACAAGAACCTCGATGCCGGCGCTCGCGCCGGCGTCGAGATCACGCTCGAATCGGCCAAGGCACTGCGGGCCGCGCTCGACCGGGCGATCGCCGCGGCCGAGTTCGAGGAGGCAGAGGTGCGCGGCAAGGGTGCGCCGATCAGCCTCGTCCGGGCGGCGTGACGCAACGCTGGC
>DATEKY010000272.1:0-2226 GCA_035277225.1 Xanthobacteraceae bacterium | reverse complement strand
ATGATCATCGGCTCGAGCTCGCCGTGGTTGATGTTCGACGGGATGATGGCGCGGCCGCGCGCGATTTCGCTGCGCACGAATTCCGGCGTGACGAACGCCGGCACCGATGCGCCGAAGCTCTCGCCGTCGGCGAGCTTGGCCTCGGCCTGGTCGAGCATTGTCTTGCGCCCGAGGTTCTCGCGCTCGGCGACGTAGATCATCTCCTTGGTGATGACGCCGCGGCGCGCCCATTCGAGCTGGGTGAGGGGATGCAATCCCTCCCCGCTGCGCGGGGAGGGATAAGAAATCGCGCGCATCGGCTTCGGCGTGTTCGGGAAGTTGCGCGCCAGATGCTTGCCGCTGACGTTGCCGTTGTCGACCGCCTGGATCGGGCGCCCCTCGTATTCCTCGACGCCGCCGCGCTCGCGCACCCATTCGACGCGCGTGCGCTTCAGCCCGCGCTCGACGTCGATCGCCAGGTTGTCGTCGGTGTAGGGGCCGGACGGATCGTAGACCGGAACCGGCGGCTCGCCCGAGGAGGGATCGAGCACGATCTCGCGCATCGGCACGCGCAGCTCAGGCGCGGCATCCGGCGCCGCGTAGACCTTGCGCGATCCGACGATCGAACCGGTGGTCACCTTCGGGGTGGCCAGATCGGCGGGCGAGAGGGGCTTGTTCATGGGGCGCGCTCCTGTTGCGTCTGCGCATGGCCTGGTCCGAAAACCGGTGGCCACTTTTCGGGGCCATGCGCCTTATTCGGGGCGACCCGGAATACATGTCGGCTGGGGATACGCTCCTGTCCCTTCGCCGGCATGACCCGGATCAGGTTCAAAGGGTCCTCGCGACAGCGAGATCTCAGCCCAACCGGGGCACCCCTCGGAACGGGGCTAATGTAGGCCGATGGGGAAGGGTGTCAACGTGCTGTCATCCCGGCCGAGCGCAGATGCGAGGACTGTCATCCCGGCCGAGCGCAGCGAGAGCCGGGACCCATCTCTCGGTTCGCGCCGGCGGTTGTTATGGGCCTCGGATAGCCGCTTCGCGGCTTCCGGGGTGACAGCTACGCGCTGCGCGGCAGGGCGCTGCCCTCCTGCATCCGCGCGACGATCAGGTGCAGCAGGCGGAAGCCGAATTCCGGGTTCTGGTAATACAGTTCCTTGAACCGGTCGTAGTCGATCCGCGCCGCCTGCACGTCGGTCTTGCAGCGCGCGGTCGCGGTGCGCAGGCCGTCGGGCGTGAACAGTCCGATCTCGCCGAGCAGCGTGCCGGCCCCGACCGTCTTGCCGAGCTCGATGAGCTCGACCTCGCCGGACGCCACATAGAACGCGCCGTGCGCATACTCGCCGCGCTTCATCATGATGTCGCCCGCCTTGAAGCGCGCCGGGCGCGTGTAGGGCAAGAGCCAGTCGGCGTTCAGGTCGCTGTGCGCCGCCTTCTCGATGTCGCGGATCAGCTTGATCATCCCGTGCAGCCGCCAGGCGTTGAGCGGCAGCAGCACGGCGTTGAGCGCGAAGGTCGGATAGGTGCCGTGCATGCCGCTGTAGGCCATCGCCAGCGCGTTCGCCACGATCGCGGCGATGCGCAGCGGGATGATGGTGCGGGAGTTCGCCGCGTAAAGGCTCGCGGCCGCGGCGGCGACGCCGACGATCTCCGCGTAAAGGGGATGATCCATGCGCGGGCCTTTCTCGCGAGGCTAGAAGCTCATCGGCAAATCTGGAATTGCGTCAGGCAGAAGTGCTCGGTGCGAGCGGCAAACTCCGCTGCGCTCCCCTCCCCCTTGCGGGGAGGGGTTGGGGGTGGGGGTCGCGAGGTATGCGCTCATCCTCCTGACCCCCACCCCGACGCTTCGCTGCGCTCGCGTCGGCCCTCCCCGCAAGGGGGAGGGCAACAGACCGAGTCTGCGGCACCGTTTCTGCGTAAAACAATCATGCGCTAAAATTTCGAAACCTCGACTTCCTTGGTGGTGATGAACTCGAGCAGCGCGGGCTTGCCCTCCTGCGTCGCCTTGATGCCGCGCCTGATCGCCGGGATGATGTCGGCGGGCTTCTCGATGCGCTCGCCGTAGCCGCCGAGCGCCTGCGCGAACTGCGCATAGTTGCCGGAGATATCGGTCGAGCGATATTTCTCGGTCGAGACCGGCATCACCTTCAGCTCGATCGCCATCGAGAAATTATTCAGCAGGATCGAGAGGATCGGGATGCGCTCGCGCACCGCGGTCTCGAAGTCCATGCCGGTGAAGCCGATCGCGGC
>DATEKY010000271.1:0-2823 GCA_035277225.1 Xanthobacteraceae bacterium | reverse complement strand
TACATCGCCGCATATCGGCCCGTGGAATCCGTGGGAAGACCATACTGCTTGAAGCAGGCCGCCGCGTAGTCGTTCGGCGCTTTCAGCACCACGTAGACGCCCCAGCGCAGATCGCGAAACACGCCGCGGCCGTCACGCTCGAGCGAAGATACGACCTCCACCACGCCGAATTTCTCCAGGACGCCGCCCTTGTTGCTTGGCCGCATCACATGCGGCAGATCGTCGACGACACAAGGCTGAAACAGCAGCCCGCCGGCGGGCACATCGAGGCCGGTCGCATTGGCGATGGCGGCCATCTCGATCGCTGATTTGGTGCCGTCGAGAAACGAGTTGAACATCTGCGGGTTCATGCCGGCCGATTGTGCCTCGCCGGCGGTCAGGCCGTAATGGCTCCAGACGTCATCCGGCGTAACGTCGTGATAGGCCGGGAGATACTTGGTGCCCTTGCCGGCCGCGACCACGCGGAATCCGGTGGCGCGCGCCCAGTCCACCATCTCGGCGGTCAAGGCCGGCTGGTCGCCATAGGCCAGCGAATAGACGACGCCGGCCTTGCGCGCTTCTTCGGCAAGCAGTGGTCCCGCCAGCACGTCGGCCTCCACGTTGACCATCACGATATGCTTGCCGGCCGCGATCGCCGCGCGCGCATGCCTGATGCCGACCGCGGGGTTGCCGGTCGCCTCGACGATCACCTCGATACGATCGGACATCGCCTTGGCGCCGTCGTCGGTGAATGTGGTCGCGGCGATCTGCGCCGCGTCCCAGCCGACGGTGCGGCACGCCTCGCGGGCGCGCTCCGGATCGAGATCGACGATCACCGGGACCTCCAGCCCCGGCGTGTGCGGAACCTGCGACAGAAACATCGAGCCGAACTTTCCGGCGCCGATGAGCGCGACGCGGACCGGTTTGCCGGCGGCGCGGCGGACGCCGAGCAGATGATGCAGGTTCATCGCGATGGATCCGATCGGAGTTGGAGGTCATCCCGGACACGCATCGCGTGCACCGAGGTCTCAACATGATGTCGCGCAAGAACCCGCCCGCGCTTTTCGCGGGCGGCCTCAAGCGATGGGATGCTTACTCCGCCGCGATGCGATGCGCTCGCGCGAAGCGAACCAGCGCGTCGTCATCCACGGTCTGGATCGGCGTGAAGTCGCGATGCGCGATATAGTCCGCCCGGGTCGGGGTGCGGATATAGTTCGATACCGCGTTCAGGGTGAGGTACACGATCTTGCGCGGGAACGGCGTGATGTTGCCGGCCGATCCATGCACGAGATTGCCGTGGAACATCAGCATGCCGCCGGCCTTGCCGGTCGGCGCCACGATACCGCCCTCCTTCACCAGCCGCGTCACGGTTTCCTCGTCCAGCGTCCACAGCGGATAGGACGTGGTCTCGAGGTCGTGCGAGGCCTTGAGGTCGCCGGCGTGGTGGCTTTTCGGCACGAGCATCAGCGGTCCGTTGATCGACATCACCTCGTCGAGGAAGATCGCGATATTCATCGCACGCGGCTGCGGCATGCCATCGTCGCGTTTCCAGGTGCCGTAGTCCTGGTGCCACTGCCAGACGTCGCCGGTGAAGGCGGATTTTGCGTTGATCTTGTACTGGTGCATGTAGACCTTCTCACCGAAGACCTGCTCCACCGGCCCGATCATGCGCGGATGCGCGCCCAGCAGCCCGAACGCCTCGTTATAGAGATGAGCCGCAAAGGCGGTGCGCGGTGCGCCGCTCTTCTCGCGCCAAACCTCGGGGCGCTTGGTGTCGTAAATGCCTTCCGCCTCGCGTGCCAGCAGTGCCACTTCCTCGGGGCTGAACAGCTCCGGAAGAAACAGCCATCCCTCGCGGTTGAAGTCGTCGATCTGTTGCTGCGTCAATTTCATGATTTCCTCCTTCGGTTATTTCTTGCTCGCGAAGCTGCGTCACGCCGCCTCGTTCGGCGCCTTCAATCTCTCTTCCATCATCCGCCCCGCGCCGAGCGCATGCGCCAACGCGGCGTCCTCGGCCGCAGCGGCGTTGCCAGACAGAATGTATGCGGCAATCGTCTCGTGCTCGGCCCACGCGCTTTCGCGGTAGCCGAGTTCGGCGAGAACCGTCGCCATCGCACGGCGCATGTGCAGCCATTGCGGAGCGATCATTTCCTCGATCGCGGGGTTGCCCGACAGGCGATAGATCGCGCTGTGAAATTCGACGTCGAGCGCGATCAGCTCTGGAAGCGGCGCCTCCCGACGCGCGGAGCTGCCCGCCTGCAAGGCGGCCTGGAGCTGCGCACGCCCGGCTGCGTCGTTCCCGATGCGGCCGGCCGCGAGCCGTGCCGCCAGCGCGTCGATTGCGCCGCGCACTTCATAGAGCTGCAGGATGCGATGTGGATCGAGTCGCGTGACCTCGAAGCCTCGGCGGCCGCTTTCGGCGACGAGGCCCTGCCGATGCAACAGGTGTAGCGCGTGCGACACGGGCTGGCGCGACACACCAAGCTTTTCAGCAAGCTCGCTTTGCCGGATGCGATGGCCAGGCGGGAGGGTGCGGTCAACAATGGCCGCCAGAATGCGCGAATAAGCCTGATCGATCAGGTTGGGCAGCGGTTCGAGCGGGATCATGCCGATGTCCGGGGTCGGAATACGGAATTCCGTATTCACAAACTACCGGAAGACCACCCCCAGGGTCAAGGAATAAGGTCGACGCTACCGGCCAGCGCCCTGCCGGCTTCGACCCTTCTTTATAATATAATCGACGAATTTCGGCGCCCGCGGCCGTCCACTCGGCGCCCTGGCCGGCCGGCTAGCTCGACGCCGGGACGGTCACTGCACAAACCCTGCGCGCCAGAAATTCTGGAT
>DATEKY010000270.1:0-2191 GCA_035277225.1 Xanthobacteraceae bacterium | reverse complement strand
CGACACGATATGCGCGATGCGCCGCCAATTGTCCGGCGCGGTGAAATATTGCTGGCCGTTGAGCTGCTGGCCGGATGTCACGTCCCACAGCCGAAACTCGACCTTGATCCGGCCGTCGGGCTGACGCGTGACGCGGCCGGTGACCAGCGCCTGCGCGTTGATCGCCTTCCAGTCGGGAAAGCGCGGCGTTGCGTCGAAGCTGACGATCTTCTCGATGAACGCCGCAGGATCGATCGGCGTGAACAGCCCCGAGCGCCGCAGGTTGGCGGTGATGACCTGCGTGATCGCACGCGCGGCCTCGGTATCGCCCGGCGCACCGCCGACGAAGTCCGGGATCGCGATCGGCACCGGCGCGACGTTGCCGGTCACGCCGATACGCGGCTGCGCGACGGCCGGCAACGGCAGCATCGCGGCCGCGCCGAGCGCCAAAGCACGCCGGCGAGTCAGAGCGAACAAAGTACGGGTCGGTGTCATGCAGTACGGTCCTGGAAGCCGGATCGGCGCGTCAGCCACGGAACATGTCGCGCGGATCGAAATCGATGATGATGTCCTTCCAGGCGTCGTATTTCGCCACCGGAAGGAAGCTGTAGGGCGCACAGCCGCGCAGCGCGCGCAGCGCGCTCTCGGTCGCCGCCTGGAACACCGGACGGCCGTCGTGATTCATCACGCGCGGCTCGTTCGCCAATGATCCATCCTTGTTGAAATTGATTCGCACCGTCACGACCAGATCACGCGCTTCGGCGAGCCCCACCGGCACGCTCCAGCACTGACGCAGCCGGTTGCGCAGCGCGTCGATCTCGTTCTGCGACAGCGATGCGGATTGCCCGCTGGCGGTGCCGAGCGACGGCGTATTGCTGAGCGTGCTTCCGGTCGCCGCGTGCCGCTGCGGATCGCGCTTGTCGAGCAGGGCCGCGATGCGGCTCGAGTCGAACTTCGGCTGCTGCTTCGGTTCCTGTTTCTTCGGCGGCTGCGGCGTCTCGGCCTTCTTTTCCGGCTTCTTCTCCGGCTTGGTGTTGTCCTTCTTCAAGGCCTCGGCGATCGGATCGGGCTTCGGCTCTTCCTTGGCGAAGGCCTGCTTCGGCTCGGGCTTGGGCTCGGGCGGCTTCGGCTCGGCCTTCTTCGGCTCCGGCTTCTTCTCCGGCTCGGGCTTGGGCTGGAGCTGGTCCGAGGTCGGAATGATCTCGGGCTTGTCGACGACCTTGGAGTTCGGATTCTCGGTCGGCTTCGCCTCGCCGACCTTCTCGACCAGCGGCTTCGGCGTCTCGGCGAGCTTGGCGGTGCGGATGCCCTGCGTGATCTGCGACAGCTCGGCATCCGAGATGACATCGGCGAAGAAATCGGGTGGGGGCGGCGCATGCGCCGGGCGGCCCACGAAGGTGACGAGCCCCCACGCCAGCACGACGGTGTGCCCGATCGCCGATATGGTCCAACCGGCTTTCATCGGTCAGGAGCCCTGCTCGACCTCCGTCACCAGCGCGACGCGGCGGAAGCCCGCTGCCGACAGCCGTCCCATCACGCGCATCACTGTACCGTAATCGACCTTCTTGTCGCCACGCACGTAGATGCGCTCTTCGCTGCCGCCGCGCGCCTGCGTGACCGCCTGCAGCTTTGGCACCAGTTCGTCGATCTTGATCTCGGAATTCTGCAGATAGATTTCGCCCTTGGTGTTGACCGAGACGGTCAGCGGTTCCTTGTCCTGGTCGAGCGACTTCGCCTTGGTCTGCGGCAGGTCGATCGGCACGCCGACGGTGAGCAGCGGCGCCGACACCATGAAGATGATGAGCAGCACCAGCATCACGTCGACCATCGGGGTGACGTTGATCTCCGCCATCACCGGCTTGCGGCTATGCCGCCGCTTGCCGACCGAAACGCCCGCGCTCGGACCCGCTGCCCCCACGGCTCACCTGCTCTCGTCGATTTGCCGCGACAGGATCGCGGCGAACTCGTCGGCGAAGCCTTCCAGCCGCTGCGCCTGCTTGTTCACCTCGGAGACGAACTTGTTATAGAAAATCGTCGCCGGGATGGCGGCAAGAAGGCCGACCGCGGTCGCGAACAGGGCCTCGGCGATGCCGGGCGCCACAACCGCTAACGAGGTCGATTGCTGGCCGGCGATCGCGCGGAAGCTGGTCATGATGCCCCAGACGGTGCCGAGCAGGCCGATGAACGGCCCGGCCGAGCCGACCGTTGCCAG